>JAGRED010000047.1 GCA_020446725.1 Parvularculaceae bacterium
GTTGCGCGATATCGGCGTCTTCGAGCGCCCAGAGCTTCTGGAATGCGGCGTTTGAGTAGACGAGGTTCTGCGCGCCCCCGAACATGGCGACGGCGGTCGGTATCTGGTCGAGCGTCGCGCGGTTTGAATCGATGTGACGCGAAAGATCGGCGCGCATCTTTTCAAGTTCCGTGATGTCGATGGCGAAGCCTGCGATCGCCGCGTCGCCGGCCGCATGCACCGGCGTTTCAGTGACCTTGAGCGCGCGCCTTGCGCCTTTGACGTTGACGAGAATGCGCCCCTCGACCGCGCGCCGCTCGGCGGCGGCGCGTTCGGCGATCTTGCGCGCCGCCGTATCAAGCTCGATCTGGTCTTTGAGAACGACGGCGGCGCTCGTCGCTTCGACGGCGTCGATATAGGCTTGGTTGACCCAGGCGAGCGAAAGATCCGCCGTGCGGCGCCAGGCGGGGATAGGCGCGCGTTCGAGCTGGGCGAGCGCGCCGTGCAGATCGGCGGTTTTCTCGCGCACCTTGCCCATGATGCCGCTGTCTTCGGCCATGCGAACGGCCGGGTCGGTCAGCCACAGCGCGACCTGTCCGCCGGCGACGCGTCCGTCCGCTTCGATCGCGCGGCCTTCATGGGTCATCACCGAACCGGAAAAAGCGATGCCGTGCTGGCGCAGTTCCGCCACCTTGTCTTTCAGTTTCCGGAAATCTTCCGGCGGGCCGTCATCTTCAAGCGGCAGATCGCCGAGCGTGTTCAACAGGCGGGTGACGGGCGTCGCAGCGCGGTCGTCAACGTCCTTGGCGAAAGACATGAGCGAGGCGAGCGCGGCGGGACCGCCGAGGATTTTCGGCGCGCCCCAGCCCTGTTCGAGCGAATCATAATCGTCCTCCCAGACGAGGACGAGACCTGGATGCGCGGAGAGGACGGCGTCCGATTTCTCAAGCTGCGCTTCAAGCTCGGCGAGCTTTTTCGTCCATACGACCGAGGCGTTGCGGGAGGCGGCGGAGACGCGAAGCGCCCAGGCGATCGCCGCCACGGCGAGAGCGCCCGCTGCGAGGAGGCCGATGAGGATAGGGTCCGAAACAGCGGCGACAGGCGTCGCGTCCTGGGCGTGGGCGGCGGAAATCGCGAGCGCCGAGGCCGCCGCCGACAGGCGAAGCGCGGTCTTTGGCGTCCGCCGATCTTTAGCCCCGAGCTTCATCCGGACCCCTGAAAACTGCCAGACGCCCGGCCGACAGACCGAGCCGACCCAACCACATCTGGTTATGAGACGCGCCAAGGGTCACAATATGTACCCTGTTCGCCTGTGAGGGCTAGGGGCGAGGCGGGCGTTTTCGCGCCGCGGCGCCCGCAAATTTTCAACACCCCTATTCGGAGTCATCCTCTTTTTCGGGCGCGGGCTCGGCCTGTTTCTTCTTGCCGAAGAGCGCGCCGAGACCTTCATTGATCAGCGCCTCGGTCGGATCTTTCTTGGTCTCAGGCTGCGCCTGCGGCGCGGTTGAGGCCCCGGTCGCGCCGTCCGCGGGCGGTGTTTGTTGCGCCGGCGCCTTCGAGCCCCCGCCGAGAATGCCCTTCAGCAGTTCTTTGGCGGGATCGCTCTCACTCGTCGAACCGTCTGCGGCCTCGCCCTTGGGATTGAGCGCCTTGTCGAAGAGCCCTTTCAGCGTCTGCTCGGCGCGCCCGCGAAGGAGCGCTTCCATGTCGATCGACATGGTCGGTTTGGAGAAAGTGCCGCCAATGCGCAGCGGGATGGCGATGGCGCGGCCGGGCGCATTGTCGGTCGATGCCGCCGCCCGCGGCAGAAGGCGCAAATCGATCGCCTGTCCCGGCAGGTCGACACGCCCGCCTCCCGTCATTGTCAGATAGGGGCCTTCGAGCGAAATCGTCGGCGCCTGAACTTCGCCGTTCACGATGGTGAAATTCGAGAGAAATTTCGAGAAGTCGGTTTTCTCATCGGGGCGTTGCGCCTCGGCGATGGCGGTGGTGATTGCGGTCGGGTTAGTGAGGCCGCCCTCGTAGAGCTTGGCGACGGCGCCGGCGAGTTTGACGATGTTGACGCCCTTGATCGCGCCGTCATTGAGGTCGAACCCGCCCTTGCCGTCGAGCGAACTCATGATGGCGGCCTGCGAGGCGCCGGTCGCGTTGAACTCCATGTTGAAACCGCCAAGCCCAAGCAGCTTGTCGAGCTTCATGAGATCCATGGTGAAAGGCTGGGCCTCCACGGAGTTCATCGAGAATTTTCCGGCGATCGACGGCGTTGCCGAACGCGCGTCGACGACAAGCGTTCCCGAACCGCCGCCGCCGTAAAAGCCGAGCTGCGGGATTGACGCCGTCATGCGGCCGTCTGCGATTTTCAGGTTGAGCCGGGATTCGCCGGTTTCAATCTCATTGAGGAAAACCTTCTCTGCGCTGATATCGAGATCGGCGTCGAGATTGCGAAGGCTTGAAAAATCGATCTTTGCGGTCGACCAGGCCGGAAAGCCTTCCGCGCTTTGCGTCGGCGGCGGCATATAGGGCCGCATGTCGAGCGAACCGACGGCGAGCGCGCCGGTCGCCATCGGCCTTGCGCCGGACCAGTCGAGCTTGATGTCGCCATTGGCGTCGATGGCGTCAAAATTGATTTTAGCATCGGAAAGGTCGATGCCGGTCGCGGCGCCGTTCGCTTTTCCGGTAACGGAGAGCTTGTCGAAACCCGGCGCTTCCTCAAGCCTGACATCGAAGAGCGAGGCGAGCGCCGGCAAATCCGGCGCGTCGAGACTGACCGGACCCGAATAGCCGAAGACATCGCCTTCCGCGAGCGCAAGGTCGGCGCCGATCGTCGCTTTGCCGACCGTCGCATCGAGTTTCAGATTTGACTGCTTCTTGGCGAGAAGGTCGGCGACATTCGCCAGAACGACGTTGAATGAGGACGGCGCGCCCTGAAACGTCATGTCGCCTTTGACTTCGAGCGGCTCTGAAAGACTGGTGAGACGCGCGGTCGCGTCGATGTTTTCGGCCGTGTAGGTTTTGCCTGTCGAGGCGTCGGCGTAAATCGCGCGCCCGTTCGCCATCCGGATATCGCCGAGGCTGACATCCTTGACGACGCCCTGTCCCTGTTGCTGCGGCGCGTTGTCATTGGCGGCGCGCGCAAGGTTCCAGTTGACCGTTCCGTCCTGCGCCTTGCGCAGGTTGAGGTCCGGCCCGGTCAGGATGAAACGAGAGATTTCGACGCGGCCGAAAAAAAGCGGCGCAAGGCGCACGCCGATATCCGCGCGCGCGACCTTTGCGAGATAATCGCCTTCAAATCCCGGCGTATTGGCGATGACAAGGTCGCTGACTGCGAAGGCCGGCTGCGGGAAAAACTTGAATGAAATATCGTCGCCGAGCGTGACGGTGCGTCCGACGGCGTTCGACGCGGCGGTTGCGATCCGCCCTTTATAGGTATCGGCGGGGATGAGATTGGTCGCCAGAAACACGATGGCGGCGAGGAGAATGACGAGCGCGACAAGCGCTGCGATGAAACGGCCCATGATCAGCGTTTTTCCTGCGTTGGTGCGAGCGGCTTAGTTAATCCGGTTCCGGCGACAAATTCTACCATTTGGGGCGTGAGGGAAGCGACGCATCCTTCATGAAGAAATATCAAGGCGTTGGCCTTCGGAAGCGGCGCCTGGATGGCGTGCAGATTCTGTCGGGGCGCCGACAGTGGCGTCCCTTTGCGCTATGATAATCGCGGGAACGCTCGCGAGGGCGGGCGAAGGGCAGGGGAAGGCTCATGAGCGGTCGAATGCTTGCCGCCGCGATCGCCGCGTCAGTCTGCGTCTTTTCAGGCGCAGCCATCGCGCAGCGCGCGCCTGTTCAGGGGGACCTTGCGCCGCATGCGGGACGCGCCGCGCGCGCGACCCTCTCCGATCTCTCGTCGATCGAATCGTTTCTCGACGGCTACGCCGCGGCGGCGATGGCCGATCGCTATCCGCCGGCGATGATGGTCGCCGTCGCATCGCCGGACGACATATTCCTGAAAGCCTATGGGACGGCTGACATGGGAACCGGCGCCAGGGCGACGCCCGAAACGCTGTTCCGCATCGCGTCGATCTCGAAAACCTTCGTGTGGACGGCGGTGATGATGCTGGTCGATGAAGGCCGGCTCGATCTCGACGCCGACGTCAACCTTTATCTCAAAACGCTGGAGGTGAAGGCGCGATACGGCGCGCCCGTCACGCTCAACGATCTGATGGCGCATCGGCCCGGCTTTGAAGACACGCTCGGCGATTTCTTCCAGAACGGCAAAGGGCGCACGATCGAGGAAGCGCTTCGAAAGACGGCGCCCGCGCGCGTTGCGCCGCCAGGCGAGCGCACATCTTACTCCAACTGGGGAACCGATCTCGCCGCGCAGATTGTCGCCGACGTCTCGGGCGAGCCTTACGATGAATTCGTCAGGGTCCGGATACTCGACCGGATTGGCATGACGTCGACCATCCTGCACGATCCTGTGTCGATCGCGGATACGCCCCTGAACGATCCCGCGCTCGATGCGCGTCTCGCCGCCCCGCACAAGCTCGACGGCGGCGCGCCGGCGCCGATGACGCATGATGCGCTCGACCCGCTTCATGCGGCGGGCGCGGTTGCGTTCGATGCGCATGACGCCGCGCGCTGGCTACAATTCCTCCTCAATGACGGCGTCGCCGACGGCGACCGCCTCTTGTCGCCGCAGGCCTTCACCATGATGCGCCTGCGCGCCTTTCCCGACCGCACCGGCGCGCCGGATTTCGCTCATGGTTTCATGGAAACGGAAATCGCCGGCCAGCGCGCGTTCGGTCACGGCGGATCGCTCTCCGGCTTCATTTCCGACATGACGATAAGCCCGGCGCTCGGGCTCGGCGTTTTCGTTGTCGTCAACGGCGCCGAAGCGCCGCGTCTTCCTGATCTTGTCAGTCGCGCAATCATCGAACAGTTTGCGGGCTCGTCCGATCAATGGCCCTCGCCATGGCGCGTTGAGGCGGATGCCGCAATGGTCGAAAAAGCGAAATCGCTTGCGGGCGTTTACCGGCCGAACCGTTTCGTGCATTCGCGCCTTGAGCGCATCGCGGCGGCCGGCGCCGAATTGAGGATCGCTGCGAAGGAAGACGGCTCGCTCGTTGTCGTCGCCGGCGGCCAAAGGAAACGATATTATCCGCTGGCGGAGGATTTGTGGACGGACCGCTCCGTCGACCGGCTCTTCGCCTATCGCGACGCGAACGGGACGGTCAAACGCATCTCCTACGCGCTCGGGACCGATACGGCGGAACCCGTTTCGTTCCTTCAGTCGACGGACGGCCTCAATGCGGCGCTCGGCGCGGTTTCTTTCTTTTCGGTTCTCGCCTTTATCGGCGCGTGGCGGCGGCAGGGGCGCAGTGTCAGGACGACGCCGGTCGGGCGATGGCTCGCCGCCGGCCATCTTCTGGGGGCGCTGGTCTGGCTTGTCGCCTTGGGCGTTCTGGTCTGGGTGACGGCCGATCTCACCGGCAAGGAACTGCCCGATCTCCAGGCGGCGGGCTGGCCGCCGCCGTCGGTCACGGCGCTTCAGATCGCTGCGCACGCCGCTGCGCTTGCCGCGATTCTCGGCGTGATCGGCCTTGTTCCTGTCGCCGCTCGTTCGGGCTGGTCCCTCTGGCGCAAGGCGCATTACGCCCTCTTCGCTGCGGCAGGGCTCTTCGGGCTTTACGAGCTCGCCCTCTGGCGGCTGATCCTCGCTGCGCCGAGCGGCTGAGCCCTGCGCCGGCGATTCGGCGGCCCGGCTTGCAAACGGGGATATAGTCGACAGGTTAAATGCGGGAACAATTTTGGAACAAACGCTGATTTCTTATTTAATTCAGTATGTTGACCGGTATTGCCAAACGAGAACAAAAGCGGTACAAACGCGCCATTGACGGGGCATGGCCCGTCGGGCACGGAGGCGGCGATGACAAAACCCGGTTTGCGGTTGGTTGAGCGGTTAGGAGAGGCGGGCGGCGTGGACAAGAAAAAGGCCCTGGAGGCGGCGATCTCCCAGATCGACAAGCAATTCGGCAAGGGCTCGCTGATGCGCCTCGGCGACCGCGAAGTCGTCCAGATCGAGGCGATCTCGACCGGCTCGCTCGGCCTCGATATCGCGCTCGGCATTGGCGGCCTCCCCAAGGGACGCATCGTTGAAATCTACGGGCCGGAAAGCTCCGGCAAGACGACGCTCGCCCTGCAGGTCGTCGCCGAGGCCCAGAAGAAGGGCGGCGTCGCCGCCTTTGTCGACGCCGAACACGCGCTTGATCCGATCTATGCGCAAAAGCTCGGCGTCAATCTCGACGAGCTTTTGATTTCGCAGCCGGACGCAGGCGAACAGGCGCTTGAAATCGCCGACACGCTGGTGCGCTCCAACGCGGTCGACGTTCTTGTTATCGACTCTGTCGCGGCGCTGACGCCGCGCGCCGAACTTGAAGGCGAAATGGGCGATTCGCTTCCCGGTCTTCAGGCGCGGTTGATGAGCCAGGCGCTGAGGAAACTCACCGGCTCGATCGCGAAATCGAACACGCTCGTCATTTTCATCAACCAGATCCGCATGAAGATCGGCGTCATGTTCGGCTCGCCCGAAACGACGACCGGCGGCAATGCGCTTAAATTCTACGCCTCGGTTCGCCTCGACATCCGCCGCATTGGCGCGATCAAGAACCGCGATGAGGTTGTCGGCAACCAGACGCGCGTCAAGGTCGTCAAGAACAAGGTCGCGCCGCCGTTCAAGCAGGTTGAGTTCGACATCATGTATGGCGAGGGCATTTCCTATGTCGGCGAGTTGATCGATCTCGGCGTCAAGGCGAATGTCGTCGAAAAATCCGGCGCGTGGCTTTCCTATGAAGGCGAGCGGATCGGGCAGGGGCGTGAGAACGCCAAGCAATTCCTGAAAGACAATCCGGATATCGCCGAACGCATCGCGGTTGCGATCCGGCAGAACGCCGGCCTCGTTGCGACCGAAATGCTCGCCGGGGAAGAGAGCGACGACGAGGATCTGGACGAAGCCGCCGAAGGCTGACCGTCGTTTCCTCACGCGTATTTTACCGGCGCGCCGACGGCGCGTCCGGTAGGGTGTCGTCTTCAAAAAAGGGAGAACAGCCAATGATCGGATATGTGACGCTTGGAACCGAGAATATCGAGCGCGCCGCAAAATTCTACGACGCGCTCTTCGCCGAGATCGGCGCCAAGCGCATCATGGAAGGCGACACGTTCATCGCCTGGGGCGTTTCCATGGACAAACCCGGGCTCGGCGTCATCAAGCCGTTCGACGGCAAGCCCGCGACCTCAGGCAATGGAACGATGGTTGCGCTCGTCGTTGAGAAGCCCGAACAGGTCGACAAGCTCTATGAGAAGGCGATCTCCCTTGGCGCCAAGGACGAGGGTCCGGCCGGGCCGCGCGGCGACAATTTCTACGCCGGCTATTTCCGCGACCTCGATGGCAACAAGCTCAATTTCTTCTGCATGAAATCCTGACGCCCCGCCGGCCGCGGGCTCGCTTTACGCGAGGCGGCTGGCGTCATAAGTAGACCGGCCGCGCCGGGGAGCGATGAGGCTTCCCGGCGCGGCCCTTTTGCGCGCCGTTCATCCTGGCGCCAGCGCTATTGAGGACTGACGACGCCCATGACGTCCATGAACGACATCAGAACCGGATTTCTCGATTTCTTCCGCCAGCGCGGGCATACGGTCACGCCGTCCGCGCCGCTGGTGCCGCAGAACGATCCGACGCTGCTCTTCGTCAACGCCGGCATGGTGCCGTTCAAGAACGTCTTCACCGGCGCTGAAAAGCGCCCCTATGCGCGCGCGGCCTCGTCCCAGAAATGCGTGCGCGCCGGCGGCAAGCACAACGATCTCGACAATGTCGGCTACACCGCGCGCCATCACACCTTCTTTGAGATGCTCGGCAATTTCTCCTTCGGCGATTATTTCAAGGAAGAGGCGATCGACGCGGCCTGGACGCTGGTGACGAAGGATTTCGGCCTGTCGAAAGACAGGCTCACCGTCACCGTCTATCACACGGATGACGAGGCGGCTGCGCTCTGGAAAAAGATCGCCGGGCTGCCCGATGCGCGCATCATCCGCATTCCGACGAATGACAATTTCTGGGCGATGGGCGATACGGGGCCGTGCGGTCCCTGTTCGGAAATCTTCTTCGATCACGGCGATCACATTCCGGGCGGTCCGCCGGGATCGCCTGACGCCGACGGCGACCGCTTCATCGAAATCTGGAATCTCGTCTTCATGCAGTTCGAGCGGTCCGCCGACGGCGCGATGGCGGAATTGCCCAAGCCCTCGATCGACACCGGCATGGGGCTTGAGCGCATCGCCGCCGTGCTGCAGGGCGTTCACGACAATTACGACACCGACCTGTTCCGGAAGATCATCGCCGCGTCAGTCGATCTGACGGGGCGCCCCGCGACAGGCGATGACGCGCCGGCGCATCGCGTGATCGCCGATCATTTGCGCGCTTCGTGTTTTCTCATCGCTGACGGCGTGACGCCCTCGAACGAGGGTCGCGGCTACGTTCTGCGCCGCATCATGCGCCGCGCGATGCGCTATGCGCATGGGCTCGGCGCGCGCGAGCCGCTGATGGCGCGCCTTGCGCCGGTTCTGGAAGCGGAAATGGGCGCGGCCTATCCCGAATTACATCGGGCCTCGGCGCTGATCCGCGAAACCCTGCGCGCGGAAGAAGAAAAATTCCGGTCGCTCCTCGATCGCGGCGTCAAGCTGCTCGATGAGGAAGTGGCGAAGCTCGGCGCCGCGAAGACGCTGTCCGGCGAGACGGCGTTTCGTCTTTACGACACTTACGGCTTTCCGCTCGACCTGACGCAGGATGCGCTTCGCCGCAAGGGGTTGAGCGTTGATGAAGCGGGCTTTGACGCCGCAATGAAAGCGCAGAAGGCGGCGGCGCGCGCGGCGTGGGCGGGATCGGGCGATGCGGCGAGCGAGACCTTGTGGTTCGATTTGAGGGACCGGGTCGGCGCAACCGA
>JAGRED010000048.1 GCA_020446725.1 Parvularculaceae bacterium
ACCAGCTTGCGCTCACCTCATACGGGGCCGGCGTCAATTCGGGCGACGATGTTCACGAACTCGGCCTTTCCGAAGTCGCACGCATTTCGGCGGAGATGGACGGGCTGCTGAAATCGATCGGCCTCACGAACGGATCAGTCGCCTCGCGGATGGATACGCTCGCCGCGCGCGCCGACAATCTTTATCCGAATACGGATGAGGGCCGAGAGGCGCTTCTCACCTCGCTGCGCGGGCAGGTCGCCGCGGTCATGGCGCAGTCCGGCGACTGGTTCGGCCGGCTGCCCGACACGAAGGTCGAGGTTCGCAGGATTCCCGTTCACGAACAGGATTCATCGCCCGGCGGCTATTACACCGGCCCATCGCTCGACGGCGCGCGGCCGGGTGTCTACTGGATCAATCTCAAGAACACCGCTGACAATCCGAAGCATTCGCTGAAATCGCTGACCTATCACGAAGCGGTTCCGGGGCATCATTTCCAGTCCGCCTATCAGCGCTCGATCAAGGACATGCCGGTCATGCGCAACATGCTCGGCTATTCGGAATACGCCGAGGGCTGGGCGCTTTACGCCGAAGCGCTGGCGAAGGAAATGGGCATGTATGAGGGCGACCCGGAAGGCGATCTCGGTCGTCTGCAGGCGGAGCTTTTCCGCGCTGCGCGGCTTGTCGTCGACACCGGACTTCATCACAAGAAATGGACGCGCGAGGAGGCGATCGACTATATGGTCGACGTCACCGGCCAAACGCGCGCGTCGATTACGCGCGAGGTTGAACGCTACGCCGTCGTGCCGGGACAGGCCTGCGCCTACAAGCTCGGCATGCTGAAGATCCAGGAATTGCGCGCGAAAGCCGAAACCGACCTGGGCGACAAGTTCGACATTCGCGACTTTCACGACACCGTCCTGTCGATCGGCGACGCGCCGCTTCCGGTCCTGGAGGCGACGGTCAACGACTGGATCAAGTCGAAAAAAGCGTAACGCCGCACGAAAGCCGCATCCCGCCGCAAACCCATGGCGCGCATGACGATGCGCGCATAAGGCTATTTGCAAAAGAAGGGGCTCGCCGTGCGATTTTCGATCCTGACGTTGATCATCGCCGCGCTATGCGGCTGCGTGAGCGCGCCTGCGCAATCCGCGCCGCGCGATGCGAATGCGGTTGAGGTGATGGTGCTCGGGACGTGGCATTTTGCGGGCTCCAGCGCTGACGTCATCTCAGCCTCAACCGACAGCGTGCTCTCGCCGGCGCGCCAGGCCGACCTTGAAGCGGTCGCAGCGCGCCTCGCCGCGTTCAAACCGACCGTCATCGTGACGGAGCGCGTCACCGAGGCGCCTCGTTACATCGATCCGAAATTCGCCGAGTTTTCCGAAAAGGATCTTGCGACAAACGAAAACGAACGCGCGCAGATCGCCTATCGCCTTGCGAAAACGGCCGGCGTCACGCGCGTTCACGGCATCGACGAACAGCCGGCGGAAGGCGAGCCTGACTATTTCCCGTTCGACAGGGTTCTCGATCATGCGAACGCCGTCGGGCGCAAGGCCGAGATCGAAGCGATGATCGCGGCGACGCAAGCGATGGTCGAAACCGAGATGGCGCGCTTTTCATCAATGACGATCGCCGAGGCGCTCATCGAGACGAATACGGGAGCGCTTTCCGCGCCCGATTTTTATTACGATCTTCTCACCTATGACGAAGGCGAGGTGCAGCCTGGCGCGGAACTCAACGCCTACTGGTTCATGCGCAACGCGAAGATTTTCTCAAAGCTCATCGACGTCGTGAAACCCGGCGACCGCGTCATCATCGTCTATGGCGCGGGGCACAAATTCTGGCTCGATCACCTCACCGAAATGACGCCGGGCTTCGTCAGGATCGATCCCGTCGACTATTTGAAATAAAGGCTGCGGCCCCGCGTTGACGCGCCCGCCCGAAGCGCTGAACGCTGCGCGTCATTCGGGAGGATGATCCATGCGGAATGTCATAATGGTCGGTCTTGCGGCGCTCTTTCTCGCCTCCTGCGCGGCGCGCGCCGATGAGGATGCGGTCGCAAAGGCCGGCGCGCAATCGAGCGATGAAGCGACGACGCCGAAGCCGCGCATCTTTCAATCGCAGGGAAGCGTCTCGGCGAACGGGCGCACCATCCGCTACAAGGCGACGGCCGGCGAAACCTTCATCCGCGACGACAAGGGCGAGCCGACCGCCTCGATCTTTTCAACCACCTATATCGCCGACGGATACGCCGACCCCAAAACCCGCCCGGTCGCCTTCATTTTCAATGGCGGGCCGGGATCCGCTTCGCTCTGGCTTCACATGGGCGTCTTCGGCCCGAAGCGCGTGCGCCTTCCCGCCGATCCAGACCATGGCGGGCCCGAAGACGACGGCGCGGCGCCCTTCGACATCATCGCCAATCCGCACTCGATCATCGACGTCGCCGACCTTGTCTTCATCGACCCGGTCGGCACCGGCTGGAGCCGCACGCTCGGCGAAGGAAAGACCGAGGACTTCTGGGGCGTCAGCGAAGACGCGCAATCGATCCGCGAATTCATCCGCCTCTGGCTCGTCGAGCACAAAAGATGGAACTCGCCGAAATATCTGATGGGCGAAAGCTACGGCACGACGCGGTCCGCGGCGGTGATCGATGCGCTTGAGCGGGGATGGACCGACATCGCGATGAACGGGCTCGTGCTCATTTCATCGGTTCTCAATTTCAGCCTCGACGCCACCGATCCCGGAAACGACGTCGCCTATGTCGGCCTTTTCCCGAGCTACGCCGCGACGGCGTGGCATCATGGCAAGATCGACAAGGCGCAATGGAACGGCGACCTTGAGGCCTTCCTCGCTGCGGCGCGCGCTTTCGCCCTCGACAAATACATGCCGGCGCTGATGAAAGGCCAATTGCTGCCCGCCGATGAGCGCAAGGCGATCATCGCCGAAACGGCGGCGTTCACCGGGCTGAAGCCCGCCTATGTCGACCAGTCGGACATGCGCGTCACGCTCGCCCAGTTCATGCGCGAATTGATGCGCGATGAAGGGCTGACGGTCGGCAGACTCGATTCGCGGTTCACCGGCAGGGAACCGTCGACCATCGGCGTCGAACCTGACGCCGATCCGTCAGCCTACGGCATTGACGGCGCATACACGGCGGCGATGCTCGATTATTTCGGGCGCGACCTCAAAGTCGACATCACCGACCGCTATGTGACGCTCGGCGGCGTGCAAAGCTGGAACTGGGGTACGAACGACGCCGGCGGCGATAATTCCTACGTCAATGTCGCACCTTACGTCGAACGCGCGATGCGGCAGAACCGCGACCTGCGCGTCTTTTCAGCCAACGGCTATTACGACATGGCGACGCCGTTTTTCGGCACGGAGCTGACGCTCGCCCAGCCGGCCTTCGATCGCAGCCGCCTCACCATAGAATATTATGAGGCCGGCCACATGATGTACATTCATCAGGCGTCGCTTGAAAAACTCGCCGCCGATATAAGGGCGTTCGTCGCCGCGAAGAATTAGCGCGCCGGGCGCAAAAGCGGGAACCTGTTTTTGCGTGAAAAGGCGCGCTGAAATAGTAGCTGGATCATCGGGTGCGATTCTTGAATCGCCCCGGATGATCTAAGGCGCCGACGCGACCCGCCAGTCGGGCGTCACGTCGTCAAGACAGGCGAGATCGCGCGCGGGAACGCAATCGACGAGAAGCCCGCGATC
>JAGRED010000003.1 GCA_020446725.1 Parvularculaceae bacterium
CGGCGAGGGCGAGCTGGCGCTGGACGGCGCCCGCCCCTGGCTCGGCGTCAAGAAAAACATCGCGAGCGTATGTTTCAGCACCGACGGCGGCTGCCGCGCGTGGAACAGCGCTGCCGCCGGTTGTCAGGGAATCGAGGAAGAACAGGCCGCGTTGATCGAGTAAGGACAAAACGCGCTTCATCGCCTGTTCGTCGCGTGTGAAACGCGAGCCCATGTGATTGTTGACGCCGACATAACCGTCAAACCGGCCGAGATTCCACAACAGCTCGTCAAACATCGCGTCCGACTTCATTCCGACGCCGAGGCTGTGCGGCCCGGGATCGGCAGAGCCTGACGGTTCCATCGGTAAATGCAGGAGAATGTCATCGCCGCGGCGACGCGCTTCATTCACGAGCGGCTGCACGTCGTTCGCATAAGGAAGAAACGACAAGGTTACCGGGCCGGGCATCGCCATGACTTCGCGAAAGGCCGATTTATCGAGCCCCATATCGTCAAAGATGATGACGAGCCGCGGCCGCGCCGAAAAAGCCGCGTCATCGGGCGACGCTGGCGGGTCGAGCCGCTCCGACACGCCGAGCGCCGCGATCCTTGCGATCAATTCGGACCGCGAACCCGCCGCGCCGGCGAGCGGAGCGTCACGCAGGTCATAGGCCGAAATATACGTCGCCTTCGCGTCCGGCGCGCGGCCGGCAAGGAATGCGCCGGCGACGCCGAACGCCACGCCGATAAAAGCGGCAACCGCAAAGCCGATCACATCTCTCGGAGGCGTCAGAACCGTCCTCAAGCTGTGACCGCCAGGCGGAAGCAGTTCCACTTTTTTTCTGCGCATATTCCCTTGGGGCCGCCTTGCCGCATAAAGACTGCCTGACAACCCTTTGAAAGCCATCGCCGGTTTCCGCGTTTCGGCCATTCCGATCTCGCCCAGGCCAATTGCAGAATGGGTGGGAATGGGACGAGTTGCCCGGACAGGTCCGGCTGGAGCATCCTGCCTGCTATGATTCTTGTTATCGACAATTATGACAGCTTTACTTGGAACCTCGTCCACCTGATCGGCGAGACCGGCATCCCCGTAAAGGTCGTCCGTAACGACGCGATGAGCGCGGAACAGGCAATCCAGTCCGGCGCACGGGCCATCGTCCTCTCGCCCGGTCCCGGCGTGCCGACGGATGCCGGCATCTGCGTTGAAACGGTCCGCCTCGCCGTCGAATCAGGAACGCCGGTCTTCGGGGTCTGCCTCGGGCTTCAGTCGATCGCCGAAGCGATGGGCGGATCGGTTGTTCGGGCGGAACGCCAGATGCACGGGAAGACCAGCCATATCCTTCATGACGGTAGCGGCCTCTTCGCCGGCGTCCCCTCCCCGTTCACAGCGACCCGTTACCATTCCCTCATCGCCGAACGCAGCAGTCTTCCAAACTCCCTGAAAGCGACGGCCGCCACGGAAGACGACGGAGAGATCATGGCGCTGGAACATGTCGACGCGCCGATATTCGGGGTGCAGTTCCACCCGGAAAGCATTGCGTCGGAATATGGGATCGAGATCTTCCGGAATTTCCTGTCGATAGCCGAAGACAGAACGGCGCGATGACCGATTTCGACACCCTGTTGGAAACGGTGAAAGCCGGCGACACGCTGACGCGGTCCGAAATGCGGCGCGCCATGGACGCGCTGCTTGGCAATGAAGTTCGCGAAGAGAAGATCGCCGAGTTTTTGCTCGCGCTGAAGAAACGCGGCGAGACCGTCGAGGAGATCATCGCAGCGGCGGAAGCGATGCGCGAAAAGGCGCTCAAAGTGCGGGCGCCGGAAAACGCGATTGACACTTGCGGGACCGGAGGCGACGGCGCGGACACTTACAATATCTCGACCGCGGTCGCGCTCGTTGTTGCGGGATGCGGCGTCCCCGTCGCCAAGCACGGCAATAGAGCAGCCAGTTCAAAATCCGGATCGTCCGACGTTCTCGCCGCGCTCGGCGTCAATCTGAACGCCGCGCCTGAAACGATCGCGCGCTGCATTGAAGAGGCCCGCATCGGATTCATGTTCGCGGCATATCATCATCGCGCAGTCGCGCATGTCGCGGCCGTCAGAAAGAAACTCGGCGTCAGAACGATCTTCAATCTCTTGGGGCCGCTCGCCAATCCCGCCGGCGCGCGGCGGCAACTAATGGGCGTCTTTGACCGGAACCTGACAGCGCCGCTCGCTACGGCGCTTGGCGCCCTCGGCGCTGAACGCGCATGGGTCGTTTGCGGATCCGATGGCCTCGATGAGCTGACGACGACAGGTCCTTCATTCGTGGCGGAGACGAGACGCGGCATTGTTCGGGAGTTCCAGGTTTCGCCTGATGACGCCGGCGTTCCCCGTGCCTCGCCAGACGATTTGAAAGGCGGCGCGCCCGAAGAGAATACCGCCGCCTTGCGCCGTCTCCTCGGCGGCGAACGAGGTCCTTATCGCGATATCACTCTGTTAAACGCCGCGGCGGCGTTGATCATCGCCGACGCCGCATCAACCTTGCGCGAAGCGGCCGCCATGGCGGCCGCTGCGATCGATGACGGCCGTGCGCAGCAAGCGCTTGACCGATTGGTCGCCATCTCTAACGGAATTCAAACATGACCATTCTCGACGACATCATCGCCTATAAGCGCAGCGAGGTCGCGACCGCAAAGAAGAATGCGCCGTACAGCGCGCTTGATGCGATTGCGCGAGGCGCCCAACGGCCGCGGGGTTTCGAAGCGGCGATGCGGCGCAGCGCGTCAAACCATTATGCGCTCATTGCGGAAATCAAGAAAGCGAGTCCCTCAAAAGGCCTGATCCGCCCCGATTTTGATCCGCCCACCCTGGCGAAAGCCTATGAGCAGGGCGGCGCGACTTGCCTGTCTGTCTTGACTGATGCGCCGAGCTTTCAGGGATCGCCAGAATATCTTCGTTCGGCCCGCGAGGCGACGATACTCCCTGTATTACGCAAGGACTTTATGATCGACCCCTATCAAGTCGCGGAAGCGCGCGCATGGGGCGCCGATTGCGTTCTGCTCATCATGGCCGTGTTAACCGACCAACAAGCGAACGAACTCGCCGGCGCCGCGGGAGATTACGGCCTCGACGTCCTCACGGAAGTCCACGACGAAAGGGAGGCCGATCGGGCGATCGAAAGCGGGTTCACCATGATCGGCGTCAATAACCGCGACCTGAGGACCTTTGTCACCGACCTTTCGATTACCGAAAAGCTCGCGGGAAAGATGCCGCCTGACGCCCTGCTCGTGAGCGAAAGCGGAATTTCAAGAACCGCCGACCTGGAACGCTTACGCGCGGCCGGGGCCCGCGGCTTTCTGGTCGGCGAAAGCCTCATGCGGCAGGGGGATGTCGCCGCAGCCACGCGCACGCTTCTCGGCCGCGCCGCCGGAAACGCCTGATCCCCGTTTCGAATCAGGCAGATAGCGTTCACGGGCTATTGACCCCCAAAGAGAACATCACTAGAACGTTAGCGTTTTGTTCTGTCGTCGTTTCGGGCCTGCAAGGACAGTCGATCCCCTAACGCTCGACGCACCGGAACAAGCTGCAAGAAACAAGGGAGCGAAGATGCTCACCCAAAAACAGAACCAGTTGCTGCGCTTCATCAATGAGCGGATTCAGGAAACCGGCGTATCGCCATCCTTCGACGAGATGAAGGAAGCGCTCAATCTGCGCTCAAAATCCGGGATTCACCGGCTGATCACGGCCCTCGAGGAACGCGGCTTCCTGCGACGGCTGCCCAATCGGGCGCGCGCGCTTGAGGTGCTTCGGCTGCCGGACGACGCCTCTAATTCAAAGCGCCAGGCGGCCAAATTCGCACCTTCGGTCGTCACCGGCAATTTCGCCGCACGCGGCGGAGCCGGCCGGAGCGCCGCAAGCCGCGGCCGGCCGGGGCCTGCTGGCGTTGCGGGCAATGAGCTTCCTGTCCTCGGCCGCATCGCCGCCGGCACGCCGATCGAGGCGATTCAGCATGAAGTCGACCGGATCGCCGCGCCGGACGCCCTGCTCGCCAGCGGCGAGCACTACATTCTTGAGGTGCAGGGCGAGTCGATGATCGAGGCCGGGATATTCGACGGTGATTACGCCGTCATTCAGCGTGTCGATGATGCGATTAACGGCGACATTGTCGTTGCGCTTGTCGACCAGGAGGAAGCAACGCTGAAACGCCTGCGTAAAAAAGGAGCATCGGTCGCACTGGAAGCGGCGAATCCTGAATTTGAAACGCGCATCTATGGCGCAGACCGAGTTTCAATCCAGGGTAAGCTGGTCGGTCTCATGCGGCGGTATTCTTAGACCGGCGGCGATATCTAACGGTCGTAATGGGACCACGGACGCCGCCCTCGCAATTCGGCGACAGTGGAAATTCTGATGTCGCCTCTGGAGAGGTACACGGCATGAGCGCCATCGCGAAGCAATGCAGACCGATCAACGATCTGCGCAGCGCATGCCCGACGGGATTCCACTGAGGCGAAATAGAGCGCGATGACGAGATCCGCACGGGCGCAATCATCATCCAAGGCTTCCTGCCTGCTTGCGATTGCAATGATGACTTCGCCGGAATGGATTACGCACCCGATAGCATCGCAGGATTCGAGGTCGGCGATCTTCAGCGGCTGCGTTTTTTCCGAATCGATGCCGGCCTGCTCCATCCATACGTCGACATCAAATCGACTTTTGCGACGATCAAGCACCGCCATCTGAGGTTTTCCCCCTTCTGCGTGGCGCACATAGCCGACATTGTCCGCATCTTCGCTGATAAACAGAACGGGCTGTGAATGCGCAGCGATGAGGCAAGCCGCGAGCGGAATGCTGAGCATGCCGAAGTATCGCCAGAAAGCTGACATTAAACAAAGCCACAAGCCTCCGACCGACAGAACGCCGAGCGCCGCCGGCGGCCATTGCGGAAAAACTGTGACGGCGCCTGGAAGCTCTCTCGTCCAGCGCCCCATCGCAAGCATGACGTCAACACCCGATGCGGCGAGACGCCAGGCGCCGCCGTCCAGATTGAGCGGCGCCAGCATCATCGCAATGATCGCCGCCGGCATTACCCAGAATCCCATCAAGGGAATGGAGATGATATTGGCAGGCAGACCGAAATTGGCCGTCCGATTGAAATGAAAAAGACTGAAAGGCGCGGTCGCGCCCGCTGCGACCGTATCGGTTATGGCGATGCCGGTGAAATAGCGTCGTAACCTCGCGAACAGCGAGAATGAGCGCGACGGTTCCGCGCGTTTCGACGCCCATTCATAAACAGCGATAAGGGCTGTCACTGCGGCGAACGACATTTGAAACCCCGGATGGAGCACCGCTTCAGGCGTCAGCAATATGATGATGAACGCTGCAATCGAAACATTGCGCAGCGATAAGGCGCGGCGATCGAAGATGATCGCGACGAAGAAGATCGAAGTCATGATGAAGGCGCGTTGGGCAGGCCACGCGCCGCCGGATATCGCGAGATAGAGGCCGCCTGAAATGAGTGCGGCCGCAGCGGCCCATTTCTTGATCGGTTGCGTCAGCGCGAGGCTTTCGAAAGCGGCGAGGAAAGCGCGAAAACCAAAAAAGATGAGCCCGGTCGCCAGCCCCATATGCAAACCGGAGATCGACAGGAGATGCGCAAGTCCCGAATCTCGAAAAGCGGCTTCCGATTCTTCGCTGATCGCGCCGCGCTTGCCGGTCACGACGGCGGCGACGATGGCGCCGCCGTCGCTCTCGGCTTCCGCTAGGATGCGACGCGAAAGATTGACACGCACCGTTTCAAGTCGAGCCGCCAATCCGGCGTCAAAAGGCTTCCGAGCTTCAGGAAGAACACGCGGCGGCGCCACCGCAAAGCCGACGCCGCCGATGCGAAGAAAGTAGAGCTGTCGTGCAAAATCAAATCCGCCAGGCGCAGCCGGTCTTGGCGGCGGCGACAGGCTTGCCCGCAAAGACACGAGATCGCCCGGTCTCGCGTTGAATTCATCGCCGCGCCAGGTGATACGGACGCGCGCCGGAAGATCGACCGGCTTCACGCGATCGATGCGCCGCACGTCGAGAACGATCCGGCGCTGGCGCGGCCCTTCGTCAATTGTTCGAATTCTTCCTTCGACTTCGACAAAATCGAGCCGTTTTTGAAGGATCGGCGCATCAACGATTGACGCACGGATATCAGCGGCGGCGAATCCGAGAAGAAAGAATGCGGCGGCGAGCCAAACCGCTCGTCCACGGCCTAGCGCCACGCTGATGGCGAGAAGGGCGAGCGCCAGAACAATCGGCAAGAAGGGCGGCGGCTCGCGATCGAGCTGCAGATAAACGGCGGCGCCGGCGCCGAGCGCTGCGGGAGACCATAGCCCCAGCCGCGCCGCGTCCTGTTCCGCCCAGTCCGCCAGTCTCGCGCGAACCGCACGCAGGGTCGCGGCAACGCGCGTCGTCCGCCATGCGACCCGACTTCGTCGCAATGCGGGCGCGAGCGCTGTTTTGACCATAGGCCCCCGGCGGCGGCTATGCTAAGGGCGAGCCGCCATAGCTCAAAGAAGCGCAAAGAACAGAGCGCCGCAACCATGACGTCAAAAATCGTTACACGCTTCGCGCCATCGCCGACGGGATATCTTCATATCGGCGGGGCGCGCACGGCGCTGTTCAACTGGCTCTATGCGCGCGGACGGGGCGGCGCGTTTCTGCTTCGCATTGAAGACACTGACCGGGCCCGACATAACGAAGCTGCTGTCGCGGCGATCATCGACGGACTTTCCTGGCTCGGCCTCGACTGGGACGGCGAGCCCGTATCCCAATATTCTCGTCGGGATCGTCATGCCGAAGCCGCCTACGGCCTTCTCAAGGCTGGCGCCGCGTATCGCTGCTTCATGACGACAGAAGAGATCGAGGCGGCGAGACTGAAGGCGATTGAAACGAAAACCCGTTTCGAGAGCCCCTGGCGTGACGCCGCGCCCGCCGCCGCGCCGAGCGACCGCCCCTACACGATCCGTTTCCGCGCCCCGCGCGATGGCGAAACCATTGTGCGCGATATTGTTCAGGGCGAAGTCAAATTCCCGAACAGCGCCCTTGATGATCTTATCATTCTTCGTAGCGACGGTGCGCCAACCTATAATCTGGCGGTCGTCGTCGATGATCACGACATGGGCGTGACCCATGTAATCCGGGGCGATGATCACCTGAATAATGCCGCGAGACAGCAACAAATTTACGCAGCGCTCGGCTGGACTGTGCCGTCTTTCTCCCATGTCCCGCTCATCCATGGTCCGGACGGCGCCAAGCTTTCCAAACGACATGGCGCTCTCGGCGTTGAAGCGTATCGCGATCTCGGCTTCTTGCCTGAAGGTCTCGCCAATTACCTGCTGCGTCTCGGCTGGTCCCACGGCGATGACGAGATCATCCCGCAAGATAAGGCGCTCGAATGGTTTGACGTGGCCGGCATCAATCGCGCGCCGGCAAGGCTTGATCTGTCAAAGCTTGAGCATATCAACGCGCATTACATGAAGGCGCTCAACGCGGAAGAAGTGGTCGCCAAGTCTGCGCCTTTTTTCGAACGAGCAGGCGTCAATCTCGACGACGCCAAGCTTGCGCGGCTCGGCCGCGCTGCCGCGTTTTTAAAAGAACGCGCGCCCACTCTCGCCGCCATCGTTGAGGCGTCGGCGTTCCTCTTTCTCGAACGCCCGCTTGAATTGTCAGGCAAAGCCGCAAAGCCGCTTGAAAAGGAAGGCGTCAGGCCGCTCCTCGAGGCCGCCAACGGCGCCCTCGAAAACGCGGATTGGTCGTCGCCGGCAGCGCTCGACGATGCGTTGAAGCATGTCGCCGCAGAGGCGGGGGTCGGCTTCGGCCAGATCGGGCAGCCGCTACGCGCGGCCCTGACGGCCGGTTACGCCTCCCCGTCTCTTGGAGAAATCCTCCACGCGCTGGGACGTGAAGAGGGGCTGGGCCGCCTTACAGACGTAATTTTAAAATAAAATCAGTAGGTTAAGGCTGAAGTCCCGCCGCACTCGCCATTGCGGCCGAATGCGGCCGACGGTCTGGAAACTGCCGCGTTTCTGACTATGATCGCGCCGCAACAAAATATGCCGCATTGCACAACGGGAGCGTCGCCATGGAAAGCAATATGAAGACCGCAGGGACGATGACCCTGTCCTATGACGGCAAGACCACTGAACTCCCGGTGTTTTCCGGAACGCACGGACCGAAGGTTGTCGATTTCCGGAAATTCTATTCGGAAACCGATCTCTTCACCTTCGACCCAGGGTTCACTTCGACCGCCAGTTGCGAAAGCCAGATCACCTTTATCGACGGCGACGAAGGCATCCTGCTTTATCGCGGCATCCCGATCGAACAGCTAGCCGAGAAATCGACGTTTCTCGAGGTCGCCTATCTTTTGCTGCATGGCGAACTTCCGAACGCCGATCAGGCGGAGGCGTTCAACGGCTCGATCACGCGCCATACGATGGTCCACGAGCAACTGAAAAATTTCTATAACGGTTTCCGTCGCGATGCGCATCCGATGGCGATCATGGTCGGCGTTGTCGGCGCATTGTCCGCTTTCTACCATGATTCAACGGACATCAACGATCCGATCCAGCGGCGCATTGCAAGCCACCGCATGATTGCGAAAATGCCGACAATCGCTGCGATGGCCTATAAATATTCGATCGGACAGCCATTCGTTTTCCCGCATAACGATCTCGATTACACCGAAAATTTCATGCGCATGTGCTTTGCGGTTCCCGCCGAAGAATACAGCGTGAATCCTATTTTGGCCGATGCGCTGGACAAGATATTCATCCTCCACATGGACCACGAACAGAACGCGTCAACATCGACGGTACGTCTGGCCGGTTCTTCCGGCGCCAATCCCTTCGCATGTATCGCCGCCGGAATCGCATCGCTTTGGGGTCCCGCGCATGGCGGAGCAAACGAAGCCGCGCTCAATATGCTCGAGGAAATCGGCACGCCCGATCGCATCCCGCATTTCATTGACCGGGCGAAAGACAAGAACGATCCGTTCCGTCTCATGGGCTTCGGGCACCGGGTTTACAAAAACTACGACCCTCGCGCGAAGGTCATGCAGAAAGCGTGTCACGAGGTGCTGAACGCGCTCGGCATCAAGGATGACCCTCTTTTCGAAGTCGCGCGCGAACTAGAGCGCATCGCTCTTTCAGATGGCTATTTCATCGAGAAGAAACTGTATCCGAATATCGACTTTTATTCGGGCATCACGCTCAAGGCGCTCGGTTTCCCGACCGACATGTTTACGGTTCTCTTTGCGCTCGCCCGCACCGTGGGCTGGATCGCGCAGTGGTCGGAAATGGTCGAGGATGACAGCCAGAAAATCGGCCGCCCGCGTCAGATCTACACCGGCGCCGCAGCCAGAGATTACGTTTCGATCGGAAAACGCTGATTGCGGACAACGATGTCGCGAATGCGTCGCAATAAAAACTATTGATGACGCCTGAAGATTAAGCCGGTCGCAACGGCTTGCGCGTATTGCAGATGCATGCGGTCGATCGAACGACTACCCTTCCCCGGCCGCATTGCAAGGTGAGCGGGCGTGTCGGCGAAGAACGCGAAGCTGATGGCGATTTTCGACAGGCGGACAGAAAATGTTCTCCGGCGCCAGGGAAAGCCTTGGATTCATAAGCACAGCTTTGATTTTCTTCCCCCGTGGGAGATGTCAATCTTTGACGATCAGCATGCCGACACGATCCGCCCCCTGACCTATCAGCCCCGCTTCGCCTTTGGCGCAGTCGATCCGGAGGACGGCGCTTTGCGCCAGGAACTGTCGGCCGGCGGAACAACCTTTTTCGCCGACAAAATGAGCGCACATCAGTCCGCCAATGACAATTCCGTCATGTTCGTCGCGGCGAAAGAAAGACGGGACTTGGAAATTCGCGTCAAATCAAACAAGACTGACGTCGAATTCAAGACCCGGATCGATCAACGACACAGCGTAAACGTCCTTATGGCCATTCCCCTACCGGAGGATTTTATCGATGAGACGCCTGAAAGCTGGACTTGTCCTTAGCCTGATCGCAGCGGCGACCATCGCGACGCCGGCCGCCGCTTATATCGGACCGGGTGTCGGCCTCGGCGTTATCGCAACGATCTTCGGGTCGATCGCCGCCTTCTTCATGGTGCTCGCCGGTCTCATCTGGTACCCATTCAAGGTGATGCTGCGCAAACGCAGAGAAAAAAAGGAAGCCGCACAGGCCCCGACTTCCATGCCGGCGTCGAATGTGGAAGCGAAAGACGGCGATTCACTTTCATGAAGCTTGCCGTAATTCTACTCGCCGCCGTCGCGTTTTACGAAGCGTTCGTCGCGCTGAAGGCGACGTCGGACGCCTTAAAAATGCGCGAGACGCTTACGCATGCATTCGCCATTGTCCAATCGACAACAATGACGGATGAAGAAAAGGCCGTCGCCATGCAACGATCAAGCGTCGCGATGATCAGCTCGGTGGGACTGACGGTTGCGAAGATCGCCGCCTCCGTCGCCGCCGCCCTCCTGGTCCTGTTCATCGCCTCGCGCTTCGCGTGGACGTTCGATGACCTTCTCGCCTATTCGCTCAAACCGATCCCGCTGATCGCCGTCGTCGGCGGCGTGATGTTCTACGGCATGGTCAGGCATGGCCGAAAAGGCTGACAACCCGGCCGACGCCTATTCTTTCGGCGATCGCCTCTTGCATCGAATGGCGTTTGCGCATCCCGTCATTCAAAAAGCGCTTGGCGAGATCGAAAGCGATATTTTCGCAAAAAAGTTCTCCGGCCAGACTTCAGCGCAGCCGGTTTTCGTAACCGGCCTGCCGCGCGCCGGGAC
>JAGRED010000049.1 GCA_020446725.1 Parvularculaceae bacterium
CCGGTGACGGCGCTTCTGTTCGCCCGTATGGCGGCGAGGCGATTGTCTGCCGAAAGCGCCGCCTCAACTCCTTCGGCATGCGGAAACCATGATGCGGTATGGCCGTCATCGCCCATGCCGAGAATGACGGCGTCAAACGGCTTTTGATGACCGTCCAGCATTTCCTCGGCGCGCGCCAATCCAGCCCTCGGCGTCGCTGCGCCATTGTATAGTCCCGCGATCCGGACGCCTTCGGCCGCCGCAAACGCCCTGCGGATCGCTGCTTCGTTGGACCGCGGATGCTCATGCGGGACCCAGCGTTCGTCGACGAGCGTGAGGCGATGCCGTCTCCAGTCAAGTTTTCGTTTCGCCAGCGCTTCGTACATCGCGATCGGCGTCGATCCGCCGGAAACGGCGATCTCGGCGCCGAGGCCTGAGGTCGCGCCGCCGCCCGTGACCGCGAGTTCGACAAGATCGGCGACGCGTTCAGCCATCTGCGCGCGCGTTGCGAAGGATATGAGGGCGGGGTCAGGCGCCATCCGACCACTCTCGCCCGTCGCGATCGAGCATCATCGCCGATTGAACAGGACCATTCGTCCCGGCGGGATAGGGATGAACCGGCGTTCTGTCGGCGCGCCATGCGTCGAGTATGCCGTCGACCCAGCGCCAGGCGGCCTCGACCTCGTCGCGGCGCATGAACAGGGCGAGATCGCCGCGCACAACCGCCATCAACAGCCGTTCATAGGCGTCCGGATAGCGCGCCGAGAAGGCGTCGGCGTAAGAAAGGTTGAGCGGCACATAGCGAAGACGCATGCCGCCCGGGCCCGGTTCCTTCGTCATCAGCATGAGACGCATGCCTTCATCCGGCTGCAGGCGGATGACGAGGCGCGCCGGCTGAAGTTCGTCGCGGCCGACCGCGATCAGCGGATGAGCGACATTCTTGAACTGGATGATGATCTCCGACCGCCGCGCCTCCATTCGCTTGCCGGTCCGCAGGTAAAACGGCGTTCCGCGCCATCGCCAGTTGTCGATATTCGCCTTGATCGCGACGAACGTTTCCGTAAGCGACGCCGCGCCAAGTTCCTCGGCATAGGAGGGAACCGCGGCGCCGTCGCTGGCGCCGGCGGCGTACTGGCCGCGCACGGTGACATGGCGCGCATCCGCCGACGCGATCGGACGAAGCGCGCGGAGCACCTTGATTTTTTCGTCGCGCACCGTGTCAGGGTCGAGATCGAGCGGGGGCTCCATCGCGACGAGGCAGAGAAGCTGCAAAAGGTGGTTCTGCACCATGTCGCGAAGTGCGCCCGACTTGTCGTAATACCCGGCGCGTCCGCCTGCGCCGATCGCTTCTGCGACCGAAATCTCGACATGGTCGATGACGTTTGAATTCCAGACAGGCTCAAAGAGCGAGTTCATGAATCGCAGAACGATCAGGTTCTGCACCGTCTCTTTGCCGAGATAATGATCAATCCGGAAAATTGAGCCTTCGTCGAATACGGCGCCGACGGCGTCATTGATTGCGCGCGCGCTCCTGAGGTCGGTGCCGATCGGCTTTTCGAGAACGATGCGCGACCCCGGCGATTTAAG
>JAGRED010000050.1 GCA_020446725.1 Parvularculaceae bacterium
CGCGTTCCAGGCGCGCAAGGGCCTCATCGCGCGTCGGCGAAAGGTCGTTCCGGCGCATGCGCCAGGCGAGGCTCGCCGAGAGGGCGAAGGCGGCCGCGAGCGCCAGCGCATGCGCAAGGCGCGGCGTCGTTCCCCAGAGGTCGAACAGGCTGACAATGACAAGCAGAGCAAGCGGCGCGCCCGCAACGATGAGGATCGGCGCCAGGCGCTCGATGATCAGCGTCGCCCGCGCCAGGAATACGCGCCGGCCGCCGGAAGTCCCTTCCGGCCTTCGCTTCATTTTGGGTCGGCCTTGCGCCATTTTTACCGTCATGCTTCTTGCAGAATAGCGCCCGAGGCCGCTTTCGTCGACGAGTCTGGTCGCGGAACAGCCTCGGATTAACGCGCCTGCCGGGCGTTGCGGTTCAAATTTAGGTTAACGCTGGAGAGGCGACGCTTTGGCCACATTTTTCCTGTCGCAATCACGCCGCGCCGCGCTTACGGAGGACGCCGCCATAGCGCGCGCCAACCGGACCAACGCGCTCATAGCCTTTGCGGCGGTGATTATCTATAATTTCGTCGGCCTGTTCGACATCATCTCGACGATCGCGGCGATCGAACTCGGCGTCGCAGAAGAAGCCAATCCGTTGATGCGCGCGGTGATGGACAATTACGGCATCGCCTGGATCGCGGCGAAACTGTTCCTGCAGATCGTCATTTCGGCGATGGTGCTTTGGTTCCCGCACCGGATCGTTTTGTTCATCTTCGTTTTCGCCGTCTGGACGAACGGCTTCATCGTTCTCAACAATTTCAGGATCGCGCTCGGGCTTTAACCAAGCGCGTCGGCCACCGTCTTCGCAGCATCGGCGATCGCCGCCTCTGCGACGGTTGAAAAGGCGGTGAACGAGACGAAGCCGTGAATCTGGTCAGGGTAGTCGACATATCGGCATTCGATCCCGGCGTCTTTCAGAAGGTCGGCGTAATCGCGGCCTTCATCTTTCAGGGGATCAAAGCCCGCCGTGACGACAAGGGCGGGGGCGAGTCCGGCCGGAGGCGGCGCCAGCAACGGCGAGATGCGCTCGTCATGGCGGTCGACGTCTTTCGGCAGATAGTGGCCGTCGAACCAGTCCATCGTTTCCCGGGTCAGGAAATAGCCTTCCGCAAAGCGCTCGCGCGAAGGCGTCGACTTGACTGACTGCGTCACCGGATAAAACAGCAATTGATATTTCACCGCCGGGCGTCCTTCGCGTGCGGCGCGGCGTGCGGTCGCGATGGCGAGATTGGCGCCGGCGGAATCGCCGCCGACGGCGAGCCGGGCAGGGTCGACGCCGAAATGACGATGGCGGGCGGCGATGTCGACAAAGGCGGCCCATGCGTCATCGACAGGGGCCGGGAACGGGTGTTCCGGCGCGAGGCGATAATCGATCGCGATGACGCGGACGCCGCCATGAAGCGCAAGGCGGCGGCAGAGCGCGTCATGCGACTCAAGATCGCCGAAGACGAACCCGCCGCCATGATAGTAAACAAGCGTCGGCCGCGCGTCGTCTTCCGACGTATCGTAAAGGCGCGCGCGAAGGGGACCGTCCGCGCCGGCGACGATCTCGTTGCGGACAAGCGCGATAGGCTCGATCGGCGCGTTCAGCATGTCTCGGCTGCGCGCGCGCATGTCCCGAAATTGCTGCGGCGTCGTTTCCGACAAGGGCGGCGCGCCAAGCGCGGCGATCATGTCGAGAAGGACGCGTGTTTTCGGATCGACATCGCTCATCAAAGGTTCCTCAGGCGCTTTTCCATTCGGGATTTCGTTCCGCAGCGGTCATCTCGCTGAAAGCGGGGCGCCGGCGGATAATCGCGAAACGCTCGCCATTGACGAGAACTTCGGGAACAAGAGGGCGCGAATTGTATTGCGAGGACTGGGCGGCGCCATAGGCGCCCGCCGACATGAAGGCGACGAGATCGCCCGCCTTCATCGGCGGCAGAGGCCGCGCACGCGCGAAACGATCGCCGGTTTCGCAGATGGGGCCGACAATGTCGTAAGGCTCAGAGTCGCCTTCCCGCAGCGCGACCGGTTTGACGCCGTGATAGGCGTCGTAAAGGGCGGGACGGATAAGATCGTTCATCGCCGCATCGACAATCAGGAATTTCTTCGCCTCGCCTTCCTTGACGTAGAGGACGCGCGACACGAGGACGCCGGCGTTGCCGACAATCATGCGGCCAGGCTCGAAAATCAGCCGGATATCGAGCGGCGCCGCGATGCGCAGGATCAGCCCGGCGTAATCGTCAGGGTGCGGCGGATCGCCTGCGCCGCCGGCCGGTTCGCCGTAGGGAATGCCGAGCCCGCCGCCGAGATCCAGCCGTTCGATCGCATGGCCGTCCGCGCGCAGCGCCCGCACAAGGTCCGCGACGCGCTCGAAGGCGCGCTCGAACGGCGCAAGTTCGGCGATCTGCGATCCGATATGAACGTCGACGCCCTTGATCGCGACGCCTTTCATCGTTGCGGCGCGCGCGTAAAGATCGCGCGCGCGCGTCCAGGCGACGCCGAACTTGTCTTCGGCCTTACCCGTCGAGATTTTTTCGTGGCCACCCGCCGATACGTCAGGATTGACGCGAAAGGCGATCGGCGCGACCGCGGATCGCGACAGGGCGACCTCGTTCAGCGCGTCGAGCTCGTTTTCCGATTCGACATTGAACTGGAAAACGCCGGAGTCGAGCGCCGCCGCCATTTCCTCTTTCGTCTTGCCGACGCCGGAGAAAACAATCTTCGATCCGGCAATGCCGGCTTCGAGCGCGCGATAAAGCTCGCCGCCCGAAACGACATCGGCGCCCGCGCCCTCCTCGCGCATGATCGCAAGGACGGCGAGATTTGAATTCGCCTTGACGGAATAAGCGACGAGCGGATCGAGGTCGGCGAACGCCGCCTTGAAGACCCGCATATGGCGGCGCAGCGTCGCTTCCGAATAGCAGTAAAACGGCGTTCCGACCGCAGCGGCGAGGCGCTCCAGGCTGATCGCCTCGGCATGAAGGACGCCGTCGCGCCGTTCAAAATGATGCATTGAAACTCTTACCAGTCGTGTTTGATCGGTTCGATTTCATTGAAGGCGACCCAGGCATGTTTTCGCTCTTCATAAACGGAAAAACGCGGCGGCGGAAAGGACGGATCGGCGAAAGCGCCGAGCGTCACGGCGATCCGGTCCGGGTCATTGTCGATCGCATACCAGACCGTCGTTCCGCAGCGCGGGCAAAACCGCTGCGTGATCGCGCCGCCTTCATCGCCGGTTCGAGCGAATGTCGCCGGCTCGCCTTGAAGGAACTCAACGTCTTCCTTGAGAAAGCGCGCCTGCGCCGCGAACGCGCTGCCCGTCCGTTTCTGGCATTCAAGACAATGACAGACGGAAATTCTCACCGGCTCGCCCTTGCAGCGCAGACGGATGTCGCCGCAGGCGCAGGACGCGTCGCGGACGATCATTGATCGAAATCGTCGTCCGGTTCATCGCCCGGGTTCCATTCCTCGGCCGGCGGGCGGTCCGACGATGGCGGGCGCAGCGGCGCCTTCTTGCCGCAGGCGGACAGAAAGAGCAGCGCGGCGAAGGCCGCCATCAACAGTCTCATCTGAGTTTCTCTTTCCAGCGTTTGACCTCGGCGCGCACATTGTCGGGCGCAGCGCCGCCATAGGATGCGCGCGCGGCGACCGAGGCGTCAACGGTGAGCAGCTTGAATATGTCATCGCCGATGCGCGGCTCGACGGCGCGCATGTCGGCGATTGACAATTCATCGAGTCGGACGCGCTTTTTTTCCGCGGCGGCGACGATGGAACCAGTTGCGTGATGCGCGTCGCGGAAGGGAAGGCCGAGCGTGCGGACTAGATAATCCGCGAGGTCGGTGGCGGTCGAATAACCGCGCATCGCCGCCTCGCGCATCGCACCTTCGTTCATCGTCATATCGTCGATCATGCCGGTCATGGCCGCAAGCGCGAGCGCCATGTCGTCGATCGCCTCGAATGTCGCGGCCTTGTCCTCCTGCATGTCCTTAGAATAGGCGAGGGGAAGGCCCTTCATGACGATGAGCAGCGCGTTGAACGCGCCGGCGATGCGCCCGACCTTGGCGCGGCAGAGTTCGGCCGCGTCAGGATTTTTCTTCTGCGGCATGATCGACGAGCCGGTCGAGAAGGCGTCCGACAGCGCGGCGAAGCCGAAATGCGGCGACGTCCACAGGACGATCTCTTCGGCGAGACGCGATAAATGACTTGCGCAGATCGACGCAGCGCTGAGCGTTTCAAGCGCGAAGTCGCGCGCGGACACGCTGTCGAGAGAATTCGCGGTCGGCCGGTCGAAGCCGAGCGCCTTCGCCGTCATCGCGCGGTCGATCGGATAGGGAACGCCGGCGAGCGCCGCAGCGCCGAGCGGGCATTCGTTCATGCGCCGTTGCGCATCAAGAAAGCGCGTGCGGTCGCGTTCAAGCATTTCGACATAAGCGAGGCAGTGATGGCCGAAGGTGACCGGCTGGGCGGTCTGCAGATGCGTATAGCCCGGCATGACCGACGACGCGTGCTTTTCCGCCTGCCGGACGAGCGCCGCTTGCAGCGCGGCGATCGCCGCCGCCGTTTCGCCGCAGGCGCGGCGGATATAGAGACGGAAATCCGTCGCCACCTGGTCGTTGCGCGAGCGCGCGGTGTGAAGGCGCGAGGCGGGCTCGCCGATCAGCTCTTTAAGGCGCGCCTCGATATTCATGTGAATGTCTTCAAGGCGCTTTGAGAAGACGAATTCGCCCGACTCGATTTCCGCAGCGATCCGGTCAAGGCCGACATGGATCGCATTCGCGTCGGCCTCCGTGATGATCTTCGTCTTGGCGAGCATGGCGCTGTGCGCCTTTGATCCTTCAATGTCCTCGCGCCAAAGCCGGCGGTCTACGTCGATCGAGGCGTTGATTTCCTCCATGATCGCGGCGGGCCCGCGTTCGAATCTTCCGCCCCACATCTGGCTTTTTTTTCCGTCGGGGCTATCTGGGGGCTTTATCGTCATTGGGAGCAGCTCTTGCGCGTTCTCTTCAGTCCCCGCCTGTGGCTCATGATCTGGCTCGGGATCGGCGCGGCCGGTCTCCTCTACGTGATCCTCGCCGCCGCGTTAAGCGGCAAGCCGCAGAAAACGGCGCATGCGGGCGTCGCCGCGCCCGTTCTCTCCGATCCGAACCTTCAGGTCGGGGAGATGGCGGATTTCGTCTACGCCGCCAGCGCGCGCACCGCGCCGGCCGAGACGTTCCTCCATGAGGGGCGCGAGACGAGCCTTGCCGATTTTCGCGGGCGCACGGTGCTGGTCAATTTCTGGGCGACATGGTGCGCACCCTGCCTGAAGGAGCTCCCCTCGCTCGATGCGCTCGAAACCGCGCTTGGCGGCGCCGATTTCACGGTGGTCGCGGTTGCGGCCGACCCGAAAGGGCCGTCGGCCGCCGGCGCCTTTCTCGACAAGCTGAACATCCGTCGCCTCAAGCTCTACGCCGACCCGACGCTCGCCCTGACAATTGCGACCGGCGGCTCCGCCGTTCTGCCTGTCTCCATCCTCTATGATGCGCAAGGGCGCGAGATCGGCCGCTATGTCGGCGAGGCCGACTGGTCCTCGGAGGAGGCGAAAGCGCTGATCAGGGCGGCGATCGCTTCAACAGCGCGCTGATCGCGCGCGCGGCCTTATCAATCGCTGGCCCGTCAAGATCGCCCGCGTCAATCATCGCAAAGGGTTTCCGGTCGTCGCGTTTGCGCGCGCGCTGATAGAGCGGATCGTAATGATCGCGCATCAGCCTTTCGGCGAGCGTTCCGTGGTCGCGCGCGTCGGCGAGGGCGAGCCATTCCTCAATCGTCTCTTTCGCATGGAACGGCCGCAATCGTTCGATGGCGCTCGCGATTGCGCCACCCTGGGCGATGAAGTCGCCATAGGTTGAAACGACATATCGCGCGCGCGCCGCCGCGTCGGCGCGAATGAGCAGGCGCGGGCTCCGGCGCATCGACATCCAGACCCTTTTCGGCAGGCTGATCCGGCCGATGCGGCTCGATTCCGCCTCGATCGCGATCGGCGCATTCGGATCAAGCCGGCGGAGCGTATCGTAGAGGCGCGATTCAAAAAGTTTCTGCGGCGGTTGCGCGGCCGCGACATCGGCGCCGAAGACCGATCCCTTATGCGCGGCGAGCCCTTCAAGGTCGATCGTCTGCGCGCCTTCATGCGCGAGGCGTTGGATGATTTGCGTTTTCGCCGACCCAGTCTCGCCGTCGATCAGAACGAAATTGAACGGCGCGCCGTCATCAAGGAGCGTTGAAACGACGGCGCGCCGCCATGTCCTGTAGCCGCCCTTCAGCACGCCGACGCGCCAGCCGACTTGCGACAGGATCGTCGCCATCGCGTTTGACCGCATGCCGCCGCGCCAGCAGTAAATGAGCGGACGAAACCGCGCATCGCGATCGCTGAGCGCCGTTTCGAGATGACCGGCGACGTTGCGCGCGACATAGGCCGCGCCGATGCGGCGCGCCCGAAAGCGGGAATCGCGGACATAGATCGTTCCGACCTCTGCGCGCTCTTCATTGCTGAGGACGGGAAGGTTGATCGCGCCCGGAATATGGTCGTCCGCGAATTCCGCGAGCGAGCGAACGTCGATGATCGCCCCGTAAGGCGCCAGCGCGTCCGGATCGACAGTGTCGACGGTTTCAATCATCGCGCCGCCTCACTAGCGCGCCGGGCGCAAAAGTGGAAACCGGTTTTGCGCCAAAAGGCGCGCCGGAATAGCAACTTGCTCATCCGGCGCGCTTCCGGGAACGCGCCTGGTGACCTAGCCCGCGCGCCGCTTGCCGGGCAAGCGCCGGCGTAGCATAGAAGCGGCGCACAAACGCGACCGGACCCGTGATGACGCAACCGCCTTCCGAACCGAAACTCACCTCGCTCGCCCATGGCGGCGGCTGCGGCTGCAAGCTCGCCCCCAACGTTCTCTCCGACATTCTGTCCGGCATGCCGGCGGGCCTGGCGCCGAAAGACCTCATTGTCGATGCGGCGACCAGCGACGATGCGGCGGTGTGGCGCATCAATGACGAGACCGCGATTGTCGCGACGACGGATTTCTTCATGCCCGTCGTCGACGACCCTTATGATTTCGGGCGCATCGCGGCGACGAACGCCATCTCCGATGTCTATGCGATGGGCGCTCAGCCGATATTCTCGCTCGCGCTTGTCGGCATGCCGATCGGCAAGATCGGCACGGCGACGATCCGAAAGATTCTTGAAGGCGGGCGGAGCGTCGCGGAAGCGGCGGGGGCGCCGATCGCTGGCGGCCATTCGATCGATTCTGTCGAGCCGATTTACGGACTTGTCGCGCTCGGCCTCGTGCACCCTGACCGGATCCTGAAAAATTGCGGCGCTGAAGAGGGCGACGCGCTCATCCTCGGAAAGCCGCTCGGCATCGGCGTTTTCAGCGCGGCGTTGAAGAAAGGCGTCCTTTCCGCCGACGACTACGCTGCGATGATCGCCTCGACGACGCTGCTCAACCGGCCGGGCGCCGGGCTTGGCGCGATCTCCGGCGTGCACGCCGTCACCGACGTGACCGGCTTCGGTCTTCTCGGTCATCTCGCCGAAGTGTGCCGCGGTTCATCTGTCGCGGCGCGCATTGAGCGCAAGGCGGTGCCCGTCTTTGACGGCGCAAGACGCCTCGTTCAGGAAGGCATGCGCACCGGCGCCTCGCCGCGCAATTGGGCGAGCGTTTCGGCGATGATTGATCCGCCTGCGGACTGGAGTGAAGCCGATCGCGATCTGCTGTGCGATCCGCAAACGAGCGGCGGACTTCTCGTCTCTTGCGCGCCGGAAGCCGTGGACGCCGTGCTGACGCAATTTGCGGCCTGCGGTCATGCGAACGCATCCGTTATCGGCCGCATTGAAGTGGGCGCGCCGCGAATTTCCGTCCTTTGAGGCGGTCGCCTTGCCATGTCGCCGCCAAACGGGGCATGGTCCTTTCCGGACAGTGAGGGAAGGCAGGAATGACTCTGAAAAGGGCCGCGCTGGCGCTTGTCGCTGCGTTTGCTTTCGGCGCCTGCGCGAAAAAATCGGACGCGCCGCGAACCTCAACCAGCATGGAGGCGGCCGACGTCAACGCCGCCTCGCCGCTTGACCGGCCCTATCGCATCAAGAACGCCGACGCGCTCGATATCGACCGCCTCTTTGAAATCGCGCCGCTCTATCTGCGCCCGACCTATGAAAAAGCATCCTTCGACGCCAAAAAAGGCGCGACAATCGTCACCGGCTTGAAGTTCGGCGGCAAGGAAGGTTTCGTCGCAGAGCGCGCTGAATTTTACGGCGTCGATCTCGATGCGATCGAACGCATCGAAGCGGGCGAAGGCGGCGCGCTGAACGCGCCGATGGAAACCGTTCTGCGCAAATTGCGATTATTCGACGTCAAATCCGTCGATATTGATGACGAGACCGGCGCGGTGACGATCGGCGCTGTTGAAATCGACGCGCTCAGAATTCGTCAGGGCGGCCTGCCGAAGGAAACATCCGCCTCCGGCGTGGCTGCGCTTTTCAACGCCTTCGATGTCGCCGGCGTCTATTTCAAGGATTTCAACGCGGAGGGCGATGATCCCGGCAAATCGAAAAGCGGGGCGTCGTTCGCCTTTGACGCGAAGGATCTCCGCTTCGTCGGCATTGGCGGCGGCCGGCTCGACGCGCTCATCGCGCGCGATTTCAGCTATCTGATTGAGCAATCCTCAAGCGCGGTCGCGGCGGCGGGGAAAGGGCTTGGGCCGGCGGGCGATCTTCTCGTCAACGGACCGCTGAGAAATTTCATTGCGCCGGAAAAACAGCGCGTCAGGGCGAAGTCGCTTGAGTGGAAGAATGTTTCCTTCGCCGGTCTCATGGAATACGGCCTCAAGGGGGAGAAACCGCCCGTATCGGCGCGCAATCTCATCAATCTCGGAACCGCGCATATCGTCGATGCGCAATCGTTCTACGGCGACAAGCGCATTTCGATTGTGCCGGAAACCGATATTTCCGCGATGGAGTTCGAATGGCTCGCCCCGTCAAAAATCCGCGCCGTCGCGCGCGGCGGCCTTTATGATTTCACCGGCTATCTTCCCGACGAAGAGGAAGAGGCGATCGAGGCGTTGAAATCGCGCGGGCTCGACCGCGTTAAGGCCGAGAGCGATTTCGCCTATGACTGGAACGCCGACAGCGGCGATGCGGCGTTTTCCGCCGGATTTAATTCGAGCGGCTTCGCCGATCTCAATGTCGATGCGGCGTTTGAAGGACTTGAGCTCGCGCGGATCGAAGCGGCGCGCGCCGCCGGCGGGCGCAATCCCGCCGCGGAGCTCGCGCGGCTGAAAAGCTTTTCCTTCATTGTTGATGACGACCAGATGCTTGACGCCTTCTACGCCCTTTCGGCGTTGCAGACCGGCGGCGAGGCGAAGGACGTGCGCGCGGCGACGCCGGCGCTGATGCGCCTCGCAAAGCTCGAACTGAAGCGGTCGAACCCGCATGTCGCGTCCTATATCGACGCGGTCGCCGACTTTCTTGAAGACGGCGGAACGCTGGAAGTGAAGGCCGTCCCGGAAACGCCGGTTCCCCTGTCGGCGATCGGCGCGGCGTCGGCCGGCGGCCCCGACGCAATGGCGGCCGCGGTCAATCTGACCGTCACGCGGAAGAAATAGATCAGGCGATCCGCCGCACGATCACCGAACCCGCCGAATAGCCGGCGCCGAAGCCCGAGATGACGCCGACATCGCCGACGCTGAGATCGGCGCGGTGCTTGTGGAACGCGATGATCGAACCCGCTGACGACGTGTTGGCGTATTCGTCGAGAATGTTCGGCGCTTCGGCGCGCGTCGCCTCGCGGCCGTAGACGCGCTTGGCGATCAGCTCGTTCATCGACAGGTTCGCCTGATGCAGCCACAGGCGCTTCACCTCGCCGGCGGCGAACCCGTTATCGACGAGATGCGCGGCGATCATGTCGCCGACCATCGGCACGACATCCTTGAAGACCTTGCGGCCCTGCTGGACGAAAAGCTTGTCGGTGTTCCACGTATTCTGCGCGTCCGGCGCCGCGCCGGTTTCGCGTTCGCAATGATTCATGAAACCGAAATTGTTGCGGATGTTGTTTGAAAACACCGTCTTGAGGCGGGTCGAGACGATTTCCCAAGCCTCGCCCGTCGGCGCGGCGTCGGCGCGTTCGACGATGACGGCCGTCGCGACGTCGCCGAAAATGAAATGGCAGTCGCGATTGCGGAAATTGAGATGCGCCGTGCAGATTTCAGGATTGACCATCAGAATGCGTTTCGATCCCGCGCGGATGAGGCCGAGCGCCGTCTCGATGCCGAACGCCGCCGACGCGCAGGCGACATTCATGTCGAACGCGAAGCCTTCAATCCCGAGCGCCGCCTGAACTTCGACCGCCATCGCCGGATAGGCGCGCTGCATATTCGACGCCGCGCAGATGACGCCGTCGATGTCGGCGGGTTGAAGGTCCGCCTTCTTCATCGCGTCTTTCGCCGCAGCGACGGCGATCTCGGCGAGAACGGATATTTCACCATCGGCGCGCGCCGCGATCATCGGCGCCATGCGCCTCGGATCGAGAACGCCTTTTTTGTCGACGACGTAGCGCGACTTGATGCCGGAGGCTTTCTCGATGAATTCCGTTGAGGAAGGCTGCAAGGGTTCGATCGCGCCGTCCTCGATCGCTTTTGCGTTCTCGGCGTTGAAGAGCGCGACGTAATCGTTGAACGCCGTCACAAGCTCGGCGTTCGAAACGGATTGCGGCGGCGTGTAGAGACCGGTGGCGGAAATGCGTACGGCGACGGCTGTCATGACCCTGCTCGGAACGTATCTGATTTGCCGGCAATGTGCGCCGGTTGAGCCGGGGAGGCAACGCCCGCGCGCTGCGCCGGAATGCGCGAATTTCGCTCTAGCGCGCCTTCTGGACCGCTTTCCAGCGTGGGCACGCGGTTTCGTGATCGTTCACCATGCCGGTCGCCTGCATGAAGGCGTAGAGGATCGTCGGCCCGCAGAATTTGAAGCCGCGGCGTTTCAGCTCTTTCGACATCGCCTCGGCCGCGGGCGTTTTCGTCGGCGCGTCGCGAAAATGCGCCCAGCGGTTGACGATCGGCCGGCCGCCGACAAAGTCCCACAGAAAACCCGAGAATCCGTCGTCGCGGCTTTCCATGATGTCGAGATAGGCTTTCGCATTGCCGATCGTCGCTTCGATTTTCAATCGCGAGCGGATGATGCCTTCGTCCTTCAACAGGCGCTCGATCTTTTTCGGCGTGTAGCGGGCGATTTTCTCGACATTGAAGCCGTCGAAAGCCCGGCGGAAATTTTCCCGCTTGTAGAGGATCGTCCGCCAGGAAAGACCGGCCTGAAACCCGTCGAGGATGAGTTTTTCGAAAAGCGCCCGATCGTCATATTCCGGCACGCCCCATTCTTCGTCATGGTACTGACGATAAAAGGCGTCGTTCGCCGGGGCCCAGGGACAATGCAGGCGCTTTTCAGTCATGGCGCGTCAGATCAGGTGAGCGAGACGCAAGGACCAATAGGCGATGATGAGGACCTGAACGACATAGAAAAGAAAACGAACCGTCACCGCGGTGCGGTTCGTTGAGGCGAGGTGGGTGAGGGACTGCAGGATGCGCGCGCCGAGAAACGCCATGGCGAGCCCGTCAGTGACGGCGGTCTGGTTGGTCGCGACCGCGTAAAGCAGAACCGCGCCGGCGAGCGGCAGGTTCTCATAGCAATTGGCGTGGGCGCGCGTCAGGCGCCGGCCGAATCCCTCGACGTCTTCGCCGTCGGGGCTGAAATTCGGCGAGGCGCGCTTGCCCGTCGAAACGAGCGAAACGCGATAGAACGCAAGCAACACGACAAGGGCGATCGTCCACAGAACAAAACCCAAGAGCGCAAGGGCGGTCGGGGTCATGAGCGTCTCCGTGATGGCTTCAGTGCGTCGACCCTAGCCGCGTTCGAGATAAGCCGGAAACGAGAATTGCAGCGGCTTGCCGTCGGCTGCGAACGCGGCGCCGGCGGCTTCCGCGCTTTTGAGACGATCAATACGGATGAGCGCGAGCGCGACGCCGTCCCGGCCTGACAGGATTTCGCCGATCGCGCCGTCGCCGGCGAGAATATCCGCGCCTTTCGCAGGCGGCGCGCCGTCAAAAGTCGCGATCAATGTCCGTTTGCGAATCTCGCCCTTGCGCTTCATCCGGCTCGTCACTTCCTGGCCGACGAAGCAGCCCTTCTTGTAGCTGACCGCATTCAGCGCGTCGTAATTGACGTCGAGAAGGAATGTTTCCTCGGCGGCGAAGTCCTTGCCGAATTCGGGAACGCCGAGCTCAAGCCGCAGCCGGTCGTAATCCTCTTCGGCGGGGGGAACGGCGGCGCGCGGCACGACGGCGCGCGCCGGCAGCGCCTCATGGCGCGGGTCCGAAAAAGCAACCACGGGATCGCGCATCTCGCCGACCGCAATGATAAGGTCCGTATCAAGCGTGACGGCGACTTTCGCGCGCAGCTTGTACATGACGAGCCGTTTTTGAAGCGCTTCGGCCGCCGCCTTGTCGACATCGATGAGGAAGCCGTCGCCCTGCGGGGCAAGAAAAAAATCGAAAAGGATCTTGCCCTGCGGCGTCAGCAGCGCCGTGAAGACGGCTTCGCCTTCTTTCGCATGCAGCACGTCCTGCGTGACGAGCCCTTGCAGGAAGGGCCGCGCATCATCGCCTGAAATGCGTATGACGGAACGGGTCGAAAGCGCGCCTCGCATAAGAAGGCTGTAAGACGCCTCGACGAAAAGGCCAAGTCACGAATATCCCCCACCCGCAGCCGGTCAATTGAGGCGGCGAGCGGGGGCTGAAACGGTCAGAGCCTTTCGAGCGCCGGTTTTTCCTTGCCGATCCAGGCCGATTTCATCAGGCCCTCGGCGTATTTGCGGGCGTTCTTGTCGCCCTGCGCCTTATAGGCTTCGGCGAGCCCGACATAGGACCAGCCGTTGTTCGGCAGTTCAGCAAGCGTCTCGATAAAGAGCTGCTCGGCGCGTTCGGCGTCGCCGCTCCTGAGCACCATCGCGGCGAGCGTCTGCTTGGCGGGATAGTACCAATAAGGCGGCTCGGTGTAGTTAAGCCCCTCTTGCGTCGCGACGGCCTCTTCCATCGCCGCAATGGCGGTGCTGAGATCGCCGTCCAGCGCGGCGGCGCGCGCCGTTACGGTCAACTGCTCGATCTTGAGAACGTCCGGCGCCGGGACGAGATTTTCGACAAGGCCCGAGAAATCCGCCGTCGCGCGAATTTGCGAAATCGCCTCGGCCTCGCCGCGCGCTTTTTCAGCATCGCCCATCATCGCGAAGGCTTCGCCGCGGGCGTAATGCCAGGCGGCTTGCATGAACGGCGTTTCCTCGCCCGGGGCTTCGAGCGCGAGAATTTCTTCCGGCGCGGCGAACTGCACCATGGCGAAATAAGGCGCGACTTTGATCGGTTGGGCGAAAGGCACCGCCACCGCCATTTCGGCGGGGAGCTTGGCGTCGAGCTTCTTCGCCATTGCGAGCGCGGTATCCTTATCGCCCGCCATTTGCGCCGACGTCATAACGAAATGAACGTTGTGGACGTAATAGCCATATTGATAGAGCGGGCTCGGATCGGAGTTCGCGAGGAAGGTCTCGTCCGAGGCGACGGCGTTGATATTGGTGTCAATCGAATCCTTGAAACGCCCGACGCGCGCATAGGTGTGCGACGGCATGTGGATCAGATGGCCGAGCGAAGGCGAGAGCTTCGCAAGCTTGTCCGCATAAGCGACCGCCCGATAGGGATTGTCCGTCGCTTCGGTCATGTGAATGTAAAGATGGATCGCCGGCTGATAGTCCGGATTGCGGGCGAGAACGGTTTCAATGAGAGAAATCGTGCGCGCCGCGCGGCCTTTCGGCGTGCGGCCATCCGCTTGCCAGTAATCCCAGGGCTGGGTGTCCATATTGGCTTCGGCGGCGAGCGCCAGAATGAAATCGTCATCCGGATAGGCGAGCGCGACCTTGTCCATCGCATCGGCGAACGCCGCATCAAGCGCGCTGCGGTCGGCGACGGGCTTGGCGGCGTAGCGCGCCGCCAGCGCATCGATGAGCGCGCGTTCTTTCTCGCTCGCCTTGTCCTTGAGGGAAACCGCTTTCTGGATGGCGGCGTGAGCGGGGGCGACCGCTTCTTCGCCCATCGGCGCGTTGATGTTCGGACCCAAGGCGAAAGCCTCCGCCCAGTAGCACATCGCGCAATCGGGATCGTCCGCCTGCGCCATTTTAAACTCGTTGACCGCTTCGCCGTGATTGAAATTCCACACATGCGCAAGACCGGCGTCGAAATAGGCTTGCGCCTTGTCGTTCGCCGTCGTCACGGCGTACCCGATTCCCGGCACGGGACGCATATGCGCTTTCGCGGGGTTCGCCGCATCGCTCTCATCTTTCAGCGTCGCCGCATAAGCGGCGCCGATTGACCGGAAATAAATGCGCCGTTTCAACGCCGCGGCCGGATCCTTGCCGCAGGCTGACCGAACGATCGTCAGCGGATTGATGAAAGGAACGCCGTCGTTCTTGTCGGCGAATTGAACGCCGCCGAACCCGATGATGAGCGCTGCGGCGGCGGCGCCGGCGAAATAGATTGTTTTCATGGTCAGTCTCCCGATGAACCTGATTTGTGAGCCCTGATATTGTCAGCGGCCGAAGGGGGCTTCCGCGCGGGCGACATAACACATGCGCCTTTTGAGCCTGTGATGCATGTCGCAGCATTTGCGCGACCCGACGGCCCTAAGCGCATTCACGCGCCGCCCGGTTCGTGCTTTAAGCGGGCATGGTTTCTGGATCAACCCACAACATCCGCGAATACTCAGTCAGCGAACTCGCGGGCGCCGTAAAGCGCGTCATTGAAGACGGCTTCGGATTTGTTCGCGTCAAGGGCGAGCTTGGCCGCGTCACTCGCGCGGCGTCCGGCCACATGTATCTCGACCTGAAGGACGAAAACGCGACGATTTCCGGCGTCATCTGGAAGGGAAACGCGCAGAGATTGAGAATTGCGCCCGAACAGGGAATGGAAGTTGTGGCGACCGGCAAGCTCACAACTTTCCCCGGGCAATCGAAATACCAGATCGTCATCGACAGTCTTGAGCCCGCCGGCGTCGGCGCGCTGATGGCGATCCTCGAAGAGCGGCGCAAAAAACTCGCCGCCGAAGGGCTGTTCGATGCGGCGCGAAGGCGTCCGATTCCCTTCCTGCCGGACGTGATCGGCGTCGTCACGTCGCCGTCCGGCGCTGTCATTCGCGATATCCTTCATCGCCTGCGCGAACGGTTTCCGCGTCATGTGATCGTCTGGCCGACGCTTGTGCAGGGAAAAGGCGCCGAAGCGCAGATCGCCGCCGCCATTGAAGGCTTCAACGCGCTGCCGGAAGGCGGCGATATTCCGCGTCCGGATGTTCTCATCGTGGCGCGCGGCGGCGGCAGCCTTGAAGACCTCTGGTGCTTCAATGAGGAAATTGTCGTGCGCGCGGCTGCGGCGAGCGCGATCCCGCTCATCTCCGCGGTCGGTCATGAGACGGACACGACCCTGATCGATCATGCGGCGGACCTGCGCGCGCCGACCCCGACGGCGGCGGCCGAAAAAGCGACGCCCATGCGCTCCGAGCTGCTCGCGGAAGTGCTCAACAAACATCGCCGCATGCTGACGGCGGAAACGCGCCGCTTCGACGAGCGCCGCCTGCGGCTTCAGTCGGCTGTGCGCGGGCTCGGACGGCCGGAAGATGCGACCGGCGCGCTCGGCCAGAAACTCGATTTTCTTTCAAGCCGTCTCGACGCCGCCCTGCGCGCGCGCAGCGACCGCGCCGCGACCGCGCTGGCGCGATCGGCGACGCGGCTTCGCCCGGGAATGATCCGCGCGCGCATCGATGACGGATGGAAGTCGCTGAGGCGCGACGCGGGCCGTCTCGCCAATGCCGGTCCGCGCATGCTGGTTCGTCCAACCGATCGGCTGCGCGCGCTGTCCGGGCTTCTTCACTCGCTTTCCTATCGCAATGTGCTCGATCGGGGGTTCGCTCTTGTCAGGAACGCTGACGGCGCGATCGCGCGCCGCGCTGCGGACCTTCCCGCTTCGGGCCCTGTCGCGCTCATATTCGCGGACGGCGAACGCGAAGCGCAGCTCGGCGGCGCGCCGAAAAAGGAACGGGCGAAAAAAGCGTCGCAAGGTTCCCTGTTCGATTAGGCGCCTTGCGCCTTTCGTCTCCCGATGAATAAAATCCGGCTTGCGGTGAAAAGCGGGAAGGGAAGCGTCATGCGCGTCGATGCGGGAAAAATTTTCGTGACGGTCGGCGCCGGAGCGGCGACGATGGCGATCGCGGCTTGCGCGACGGATGGCGGAGACGACGCTGTCAGCGCCGCCGAGCGCGGCCGGACCGTCGCTGAGGCCTCCTGCGCGGAATGTCATGCGGTCGCCGGCGGCGCTGCGCTCTCGCCGAATGCGAATGCGCCGACATTCCAATCCTTCGCTGATCGTCCCGACATGACGCGCACGGCGTTGGCGATCCTGCTCCGGACGCCGCACCGTTCAATGCCGAACCTCATCGTGCCGGCGGAGGATGTCGATGACCTTGCGGCCTATCTCGCGAGCCTGCGTGCGGCCGGGTGAGGCGCGCGCCGCGTTCGCCGGAATAATCGACGATTAAGCGGATACGCCCTTGCGCAGCCGGGCGCGCATGCTGGCGCCGTCTGCGAAGCAGCGTATGACACCGGGCGCGCGCTCAGGCCGGCGCAGTATGAGGAACCTCCATGCCGCTCATCCAGCTCATCGTTCTTGCGATCGTGCAGGGGATCACCGAGTTCTTGCCGATCTCCTCTTCCGCGCATCTCATCCTGGCGCCGCTGGTCGTCGACGGCTGGGCCGATCAGGGGCCGCTGATCGACGTCGCCGCGCATATCGGCACGCTGTTCGCCGTGCTGCTCTATTTCCGGCAGGAAACGGCGATGCTCTGGCGCGGCGCTGTCGATACGCTGACGGGGCGGGTATCCGCCGATCGCCGGCTTTTTCTTCTCCTCGCGGCGGCGACGGTTCCGATCGTCGCCTTCGCGGCAGTGATCGTTCTCTCCGGCCTCGAAAGCGTTTTCCGCTCGCCCTACGTCATTGCGACGACGAGCATCGTTTTCGGCGCCGTTCTCTGGCACGCCGACCGTCGCCCGCAAGGAAAGACCGGCGTCACGCTCATTTCATGGCGCGAAGGCATGCTTGTCGGTCTCGCGCAGGCGCTGTCGATCGTTCCCGGCACCAGCCGTTCGGGGATTACGATGACGGCGGCGCGCTATCTCGGCTGGTCGCGTCCGGAAGCTGCGCGCTTTTCCCTGCTGCTCGCCATCCCCGCGACGGCGGCGTTCGGCGCCTTTGCCGGGCTTCAACTTGTCACGGAAGGCGCCGGCGCGACGCAGGAAGCGGCGCTGATCATCGCAGTGCTTTCCTTCATCACCGCCTATCTGACATTGATGATTTTCATGCGCATGATCAGAACGTTCAGCTTCACGCCGTTCGTCATTTACCGCATCCTTCTCGGGATTTCATTGTTCGCCATGGCGCCGACGCTTAAATAGACAGAAACAGGGAAGGACTTGCGTGATGGCGTTTCCGGCGATGAAGGCGTTTCGAACGACGCTTGCTTATCTGCAGCGTCACGCCTTCGATCTGTTGAAAGCGCTCTGGCTGCCTGCCGCCCTTCTCGTCGCCCTGCAGGCATACGCCGCGCCGCCCTTTTTCAACGCTTTCGCATCGATGCTCGGCCTCGGGCCCAATCCCGATCCGGCGGAAGCGGCGGCGTTTCTCGGCGAATTCGCCAAATGGGGCGCCATTCTCAGCATCGGCTCGGCGATTATCATGCCGATGATGACGGTGGCGAGCCTGCGCCACATCGTGCGCGGCGATGAAATGAAAGGCTTTTTCTATCTGCAATATGGCGGCGACGAATTGCGCGTGCTCGCCGCCTATATTCTGCTGAGCGTCATGGCGATGCTGATTTCAATCGTCGGCGGCCTCGCCGCGACGGCGCTCGCCTTCGTCTTCATGCTGCTTGGCCCTGCGGCGAAAGCCGCGGCCGACGGCATCGGCAATCTTGTCGTCAATGTCGTCGTCGCGTGGTTCCGGCTTCGCTTGAGCGTCCTCTTTCCCGCCGCGATAGCGACACGCACGATCGGCTTCGGCGTTTCTTGGGAGGCGACGAAAGGCAGTGTCGGCGGCCTGCTCGGCTTCTGGGCCCTGGTGGGGCTGCTTCTTATTCCTGTCGCCGTCCTCGCGACGCTTCCCTTCATCGGCGATTTCATTCCGCTGTTTGAGCATTTGATGGCGGCTGGAAGCGACGAGCAGGCGGCGAGCGCGGCGTTAATCCCCATTTTCCAGCAATTCGCCAAAACCTTCAGCATCGAAAATCCGCAATTTGTTTTCCTTGCGATGGCGCTCGGCCTGTCGAGCATCGTAACGACGGCGATCACGAACGTTGCCGCCGGC
>JAGRED010000051.1 GCA_020446725.1 Parvularculaceae bacterium
CGCGCCTAGGCGCGGCGCCCGCACGCCGCGCGCGCCGGCTCTGGCCGCAAACCGAAGCCTTGAAGGCGGCGCTCGTTCTCGGCCGAGACGACGAGGCGGCGGATCTCATCGACGCGATGTTCGCCTCTTATCTCAATCAGGAGACACCGGGGCTCTGGTGCGACGAATACGACGCCGAAGGGCGGCCGACGGCGAAGGCGGCGCCGGCGTCCATTCTCTACCACCTCCACGAGGCTGTTTCCTGCGCCGTCGAACGACGGCATAAGCTCAATCCATGACGACGCGCGCGATCATCCAGCCGGTCATCATGTCAGGCGGCGCGGGCACGCGGCTGTGGCCGATGTCGCGCGCTGCAAGACCGAAACAGTTCCTGCCGCTGGTTTCCCGCGCATCGCTGTTCCAGGAGACGGCCGAGAGAATGACAGGCGGCGGCGCTGTCGATTTCGCCGCGCCGATCGTCATCGCCGGCGCCGCGCATGCCGATATCATCGCGGCGCAGCTTGAGGATATCGGCGTCAGACCCGCCGCGATCATCATCGAGCCCTGCCCGCGCAACACCGCCGCCGTGGCGGCGGTCGCCGCCGCGTGGACGGCCCAAATGCGCCCCGGCGCGCTCTGCCTTCTCGCACCCGCCGATCACCACATCGCCGACCCGGACGCGTTCCGCGCCGCCGTCGCGCAAGGCGCCGGGCCGGCCGCCAAAGGCGCCATCGTCACGTTCGGCGTCCGCCCAAGCGAACCCCACACCGGTTACGGCTATATCGAAGCGGGGGCGCCGATCAGCGACGGCGTCGCCGAGGTCGCGGCCTTCCGTGAAAAACCGGACCGTCAGACTGCGGAACAATATCTCAAGAGCGGGCGCTATTTCTGGAACGCGGGCATCTTTCTTTACGCGCCGGACGCCATGACGGGCGAGATCGCCGCATTCGCCCCGGCGATCGGGCTGGAGGCGGCGGCGGCCTTATCTAAAGCCGCGCATGACGGGGTGATCTGCCGTCTGGACGCTGCGCGCTTCGCCGCGTGCCCCGCCGATTCCATCGACTATGCGGTGATGGAAAGAACGGCGCGCGCCGCGGTCGTCGGTCCGCTTGATGCGGGCTGGAGCGATATCGGCGCATGGACCGCGCTTGAAGGCGGCGCCGAGGATGCGCGTGTCGCGGCGCTTGATTGCGACGGCGTCGTCATTCGCACTGACGGTCCCTTTATCGGCGCCATCGGCGTTTCCGATCTCATCATCGTCGCTACGGGCGACGCCGTCCTCGTCGCGCCGAAATCGCGCGCGCAGGACGTGAAGAAAATCATCGACGAATTGAAAGCGCGCGGGCGTGAGGATTTGCTATGACGGGTAAGCGCTTCATCGTCACCGGCGGCGCCGGCTATATCGGCAGCCATGTCTGCGTCGAACTGGTCAAGGCTGGCTGTCAGGCGCTTGTCATCGACAATTTCGCCAACTCAAGCCCGAAAGCGCTCGACCGCATCGCCGAGATCGCCGGCGAAGGCGTCACGCTCTTAAAGGCCGACCTCGCCGATCCGGCGGATGAAGCGCGCATCATCGACGCCGTCAAAGCCTATAAGCCCGACGGCGCGGTTCACCTCGCCGGCCTCAAGGCGGTCGGCGAATCCGTGGTCGAACCGGTGCGCTATTATTCGGTCAACCTGCCGGCGACGTTCACGCTCATTCGCGCGCTCGAAGCGGCGAACGCGCGCCTCATCGTCTTCTCTTCGTCGGCAACCGTCTATGGCGATCTCAATCAAAGCCCGGTCGACGAAAAAGGCGCAACCGGCGCGACGAACCCTTACGGGCGAACGAAATTCTTCATCGAGGAAATGCTGAACGATCTCGCCCGCGCCGACGCGCGCTGGAAGATCTGCAACCTTCGCTATTTCAATCCGGTCGGCGCGCACCCATCCGGCAAGATCGGCGAGGACCCGAACGGCGTTCCGAACAATCTTTTCCCGTTTATCGCGCAGGTCGCGGTCGGAAGGCTGCCGAAACTGAAAGTGTTCGGAAACGATTATCCGACGCGCGACGGCACCGGGATCAGGGACTACATCCATGTCGTCGACCTCGCGGCCGGCCATGTCGCCGCGCTCAATTACCTGACGCGGGAAGAAGCCCCGGGCGCCGTCGTCTACAATCTCGGCGCGGGGCGCGGCATCTCCGTGCTCGAAGCGATCGCGGCGTTCAAACGCGCCTCCAATCGCGACATTCCGTTCGAGATTGCGCCGCGGCGCGAAGGCGACATCGCGGAAATATACGCGAGCCCCGACAAGGCCAATCGCGATCTCGGATGGAAAGCGACGAAAACGCTTGAAGACATGTGCGCCGATCACTGGCGCTGGCAAAGCGGCAATCCGAACGGCTATCGCGACTGAGCAGCGGCGAATAGATTTTTTTTCGGCGAACGGAAACAAGATCCGTTAACCATATAAGCCGCTGTAATCGCGCGGCTTTTCAAAGTTATCCCCCTACTTATCCAACACCTCGCCGGCGGCCTTACAATGCCGACGAAGCACGATGCCGTACGGGCCGGAGAAAGGAGGAAAATCATGCGCGAGAATATGAGCGGAAAAACGCGACTTTCTCTCTTTGCGAGAATTTTCCCGATACGGATTATACGGATAAATCCGCGACAAGCCGCATGGGCGCTCGATTCGAGGGGGATCGAGGCGCGGGGATTATCCGCATTGTCCGGACATGCCGGCGCTGCGTCACACGCGGCGATAGGCGTCCGCGTCAGCGCGAAATTGCAACAGATCGCCGACGCGCACGATCTCGCCGTCCGCCGATACGGGGTCCGCGACAAGCGGCAGAATATCCTCGCCGAGCGGGCCGCCCGCCGCATCCGTCATCAGGAGCACGCTTTCGCGCCCCTTCCCGTCGCGCGCCCAGAAGGAAGGCGGCACGCCGCCGCGGATGCAGAGCGCGGCGCACGCCTTGTGCGTCTTCCCGCGCCCCGGCCGCATGACGCCGAAGAAGCATTTCGAATCCATGATGCGCCCGGCAAGCGCAAAACGCCCAAGGCGTTCTTCCGGCGGGTCGGCGACAACGCCCGGCATGTCGATGAATACCGGCTCAAGCCATTTATCGAGCGAGAACGGCACTTCGAGCATTTGGCGTCCGTTGCGCTCGATCAGCGCGCCGCTCGCCTTCACGGGAATTCCCTCCTTCGCCGCGAGGTCGAGACCGCTTGTGCATTTTCCCTGTGCGACAACGAGAACGGTGCGCATGCCGAATGGCGCAGAGGGGTCGGCAACGCGGATCATCGGATAGGGCTTTGCCGAAAGCGCGCCCTCGATCACATGCGTCGCGGTCGTATCCCATTTTCCGGCGCCCGGATCGCTGAGGTTTTTGGCGACAAGCCATCCAAGGCCCGTCGTCGCACCGAGAAGCAAGGGCGCCGCGCTGAAAAGGAAACGACGGTCGATCGCCGGCGCTTTCGCCCAGCCGATGAAAAGGTCATCGTCGCGTTCAGCCGGAATGACGCCCTTGTTAAGGCTCATGACGCGGCTCCTCCGACATCGATAAAGGCGCCCTCTTTTCCGAGCGGATTCTTTTTCACGCGCACGAAGACGCGCCCGAGGCTGGAAAGGCGAACGTCATGAGTGGCGATGCGCTCTTCGTAAGGCGGCGGGGAGACGCCGTCCTGCGGCCTGTACTGCCAGCCATGCCAGGGGCAGGTGATGACGCCGTCCTTGATGCATCCTTCGCCCAGCGGCCCGTTCTGATGACGGCAGGCGTTTTCAACCGCATAGATTTTCGCGCCGTCGCGAAATACGGCGACGCGATCGCCTTTCGGCAATGGCGCAGTGACGGCGCGTTTGTCGGGAATATCTTCAGGCGCGCAAACGTCGATCCAGCCGTCCGGCGCGTGCAACCCCTTCATGCCGCTGTCGCGCGACCATTCGCGAACGCCGGTGACCACATGCAGGCCGGCGACGATCGCGAGCGCGGCAATGACGAGCGCCACATAGACCGCCGACTTTTCCGTCATCAGCGCGCCATAAGCGATATGAAGAACAAGGAGCCCGTAAGCGACATAGACGAGCATGTGCAAGACTTTCCACACGCTCGCCGACAGGGTCTTCAGCCAGAAATCATGACTTGTGGCCGCCATCACGAAAAGGATTGCGAACGCCGCAAGCCCGAACGCCTCGAATGGAAATCCTTCGACGGATGCATAAAGCGGATTGGAAACAAGGAGCGACACGAACGGATTGAGCGGTCCGCTCGAATGATACCAGAGTACCGTAAGCCCGAAATGCGCGGCGGCGACAAGGAAGGTCATGACGCCGAGATGGCGTCGGTTGTAAAGGAACGGCAGGAAACGCGGGTTCATCCGCGCAAGCGGCCCGATCGTCAAAACGACTGTCAACATCAGGAATGCGGCGCAGCCGAGCGCGCGGATGAGAAGAACAACTGCGTCCGCCTGATGGCCGCTTGGATGAACGGTCATGCCGATCGTCATGAAGACGCCCATAAAGAGCGCGAGCGCGACAAGCATGTAGAGGTCGTAGACGACCTTATTCCCGTTCCACTGAACGCCCTGATATTTGACGCCCATCAACGCGCTCCGTCGGTGACGGCGGGCGGAAGGTCGCTGAACGGATCGGCGGGCCTATGCCGAAGCGCCAGCAAAAGACCGGCGACAACGGCAGGTCCGATAAGGACCCAAACCAGCATGTGCGCACGCCGTTGCGGCCGTCTCATCGCGCTGACCCTTTCGGCGTCGCCAACATCCGCAGAAGAAGAATCGGCCAGAGGGCTGCTGCGCCGGGAAACAACAGGAGCCGGAACGGCGCGCCGGCGCCCTTCGCCGCATGATCGAGGCCGTCAACGCCGCGAAGCACGAAATAGAATGCGAACAAGGCGCCGAGGCCGAGATAACCGCCGACGGCCATCCAGATCATTTCAGCGGTTTCAATCGACAAGACGCCCCACGCCCTTTCCTGCGATAGCGGCGGCGATTTTGAACGATCCGCCGCTTTGCGAAAAGCCCGGCGGCGAGAATGTGATCGGGCGGCGGACCTGCGCCGGGATCAACCCGGCGGCGGGCGATGGAAGATTGCAATGTCCGTTCCCTTATAGGGAGCAATCCCAATCTTCCGGAAACCGTTCCCTTCAGCGACGCGAAGCGACGGTGTGTTGGCTGGATCAATGATGCAGGAAAAAACGGTGTTCGGAAATTTCCCCTCGCCCCAGACGAGCGCGGCGGCGAGCGCTTCCTTCGCATAGCCTTTCCCCTGCGCGGACGGCGCAAGGATCCAGCCATATTCCGGCATGCCGTCGAGCGAAGGCGCAAGGTCACGCTTGAAATCGGCAACGCCGATTTCGCCGATGACATCGCCGCTCGACTTTTCCTCGACGATCCAGAACCCGTAGCCCGTAAGCGCCCAGAGCCCTTCCATGCGGGTGAATTTCACCCACGCGTCTTCCACTTTCAGCGGATGGACGGTTGTAAAGCGCGCGACCTCAGGCGTCGCCCACATGGCGGCGTAGGCCGGAAAATCAGCGAGCGTCCGCCCGCGGAGGAGAAGCCGTGACGTTTCAACAACCGGCGTCATTGGGATTGTTTTCGCCGTATGTAAGCGTCGACTTCATCGCTGAGAACGGCGAGCGGCAGGCCGCCCTGCGCAACGACGACATCATGAAATTCGCGGATGTCGAATTTTTCGCCAAGAGCCTTTTCGGCTTTTCCGCGCAATTCCCAAATCGTCAGCTCGCCCATCTTGTATGCGAGCGCCTGTCCCGGCCAGGCGATATAGCGATCAACCTCGACCTGAACGTTTTTCAACGAAAGCGCGGTATTGCCGGCAAGGTAATCAAGCGCCTGCTGTCGTGTCCAGCCTTTGGCGTGAATGCCGGTGTCGATGACGAGACGACAGGCGCGCCACATCTCCATCGAGAGCCGGCCGAACTCATCATAGGGCGTTTGGTAGACGCCCATCTCGACGCCGAGCTTTTCAGCGTAAAGGCCCCAGCCCTCTCCGAAAGCGTGCGGATAGAACTGCGTTCTGAAATCCGGCGCGTTCTCGACCTCGTAGGCGAGCGCGCCTTGCAGATGATGGCCTGGAACGGCCTCGTGCAGCGTCAGCGCCGGCAATTCATAGAGCGGTCGCTTGTCGAGCGCATAGGTGTTCACCCAATACCGCCCGCCGCGTTTTCCGCCCGGCGGCGCAGGCACGTAACGCCCGCTGGTGTAATTCGGCGCAATTTCATCCGGCACAGCTTCAACGGAGTAAGGCTGGCGCGGCAATTTGCCGAAATAGCCGGGCAATTTGCCGTCTATCGTCTTCGATATGTAGGCTGCGCGCTCAAGCAACGCTTCCGGCGTCGTCGCATAGAATTGCGGATCGGTGCGCAGGAATTCAAGAAAGGCGGCGAAGTCCCCCTTGAAACCCGTCTTCTTGATGACGGCGTCCATCTCCTTGCGGATGCGCGCGACTTCCTTGAGTCCAAGCTTGTGAATGCCGTCCGCGGTGACGTCGTCGCGCGTCGTATAATAACGCGCGAGCGCCTCATAATAGGCGGCGCCGCCCGGAAGATTGCCGGCGCCGATTTTTTCCGCCGCATTCGGCGCATATTCATCGCGCATGAATTCATAGGTGCGGGCGAAGGCCGGAATCACCTCGTCGCGCAGGACCGCCGCGCCTTCCGCCTGCAGCGCTTTCGCCGTCTTCTTCGGCATCGACGCAGGCATCGATTTGAACGGCGCATAGAGCGGATGCTCATCAACGGCCGTTGTCGCTTGCGCTTCGAAAGAAGGCAAAATGCCGGGAAGGATTTCTTTCGGCTGCGTGAAGCCGTCCTTCAGACCCTCGCGCATATTGGCGACATTCTGGTCGAGATAGGCGGGATATTGCTCAAGCCTGGCGAGATACGCGCGGTAATCAGCTTCGTTCCGGAACGGGGTCGCATCGACGGCGAAGCCGAGATCCTGATGAAAGCCGTAATCGGAAAGAAAGGGGATGCGCCAACCCTTGAAGGCGCCAAGCGCCAGTTGATGCTTGAGGATGAACCGCAGCAATGACGCATTCAGCCTGTCATCCTCGCTTGCGCTTTCAAGATCAGCCGCATCCAGGCGCGCGAGAAATCCCTTCGCTTCCTCAAGCCGGCGAGCCTGATCCTCCGGCGCGGCGAGCGGCAAGCGGTCGTTATAGTCTTCAATGCCGACGCCGGTCGCCGCAAAGGGATTTTCTTCAAGCTCATTCGCCCAGTATTCAGCGAACAGCTGGTCCAGCTCCGGCGTCGCCGATACCGGCTGAACCGACAACATTCCAGCCGCAAGCGCGGCGACAACAATACGCATCCAATCGGCCTCCCGGAGTTCAGGCGGGCGACCTTATGCGCATCCGTTCCGGAGAGCCAAGCCGTTGGACGGGGCGCCGTTGGAAGGGGCGCCGTTGGAAGGGGCGACAGGCGGATCGCGCGGGCCCAATAGGCGGAAGGCGCACACCCTCTCCCCCGAGTGGGTGCGCGCCTCCCCGGTTCCGGGGTAGCGGGTTTCGTTGGGCGACATTCCGCCGCCGGAACCAAGCGCTGGCCGTCGCCGCCCATGGAGGGCGCCGGCGCTTTGACCTGCGCAGGGCTGAGGTGCGCAGATCCGCCGGAGGGGTGGCATCAAGGCGCCAGCGCTCCCGATCTTTTTGTTTTCTTGAAGGAAAGACTTTCTCAGCCCGCCTTTCCGTAGGGGTAAGGTCTCACAGTCTGTCGGGCGAACCTGTGATGAATGTCACAGCCATGGCGATTTTCGGCGGCGCGACAGCCGCGTCCCCTCGCCGGGTCGTGAAGAAGGTTGTTTTCTCTCGCCGGCAGAAAGTCGCCATAGAAGCGGCAGCCTTGAACGACACCCACGGAGGATTTCATCCATGCATCGTCGTCTTTTCACCGCCATGGCCGCCTGCGCCGTTATCACCGCCGGCTTTGTCGCGCCCGCTTTCGCCGCCAAGCCGGATGTTTCGACCGGCCGCTTTTCCAGCCTCGCCGTCGGCGGCTACGATCCGGTCGCCTATTTTGAAGAGGGCGAGCCGGTCAAAGGCTCAAAAGACTATTCCTATGACTACCAGGGCGCGACCTGGCGATTTTCATCGCAAGACAATCTCGAACAGTTCAAGGCCGACCCGGACGCTTATGCGCCGCAATATGGCGGCTATTGCGCATGGGCCGTGGCCCAAGGCTACACCGCGCCCGGAAACCCGCAGAACTGGTCCGTTCGCGACGGCAGGCTCTACCTCAATTACAACGACAAGGTGCAATCTGACTGGCTCAAGGATCCGGAAGGCTTCATCGTCAAGGCTGACGAGAACTGGCCGGCGGTCCTGTCAAAATAACATTCAGTCGCCGCGCGGAATCTTTTTTCCGTATACTGATTATATAGAACGAAGAGGCGGCGAAAGAAAAAGGAGTGGAAAGATGCGCGGTCCGCCAAGATCCCTGCAGCGCCCATACGCCGCCGGCTGGAAGGGCGATCAGCGACGCATCAACGCTTTGGCGGTCGGATCTGGCGGCCGCGTCATCTCCATGATGTCAGGGCGCAGTGTCGTGTCTGCCGACTCTCCCCCATAAACAGCGGCTGCGGATTTTGCACTGCACCCACATCACGCCACGAGGCTAGCAGACCAAAATCTGCTGCGCCCCCTCATTTTCCCCCTCAACTTCAACACAGTTCGACCCTTTCGCGATTGACTTCGAATGATCGAGGCTTGACCTTTCCGATGGGGTTGACCGACGCAGGAATAAGCCGACGTGCCTGATCTGCTTGGGGTGATTGACGGCCTCTACGGCGCGACGGAAGCGCCGTCCCTATGGCGTGAAACGCCGCGCCGGATCGCCGCCTTGCTTGGGGCCCACGCCTATTGCATCCAGCAGCAGGAGATAGGGGCCGCAGGCTGCGAAAATGTTTCCTCCTTCGGAATTTCGGATGAATGGCTGGATGATTATTACGCGCATTGGGACGCCGGCAATCTCTGGCGGCAGCGCGGCCTTGCCCATGCGTTGAAAAAACCTGTCGCAAAACGGTTCGAGGCCATTCATCTGAGCCTGCTGGCGCCGCCGGAAGAATTCAGGCGCACGGCGACATTCAGCGAATCCCTTTCCCATATGGATCTTTTCGACTGCATCGCAACGCCGCTCGCCGTCGAAGACAAGGTCATCTGGATCGCGTTTTTCTGCGGAAAGGAAAAAGATCAGTTTTCCGACTTTGAGATACGCACCGCGGATCGCCTGGCGCCGCATATCGGTCGCGCGGCGCGACTTGTCGACTCGCGTTCGATTGCGACACGTTACCTGCACGGAAACAGACTGGCCGATTTCGGCGCACCTGCCGTTCTTCTCGATCGACGCGGCGAAGTCATTGACTCCAATATGTCATTTAAGGAAAAAATCGGCGCCGGTGTCGATCGCAGGTTCCGCCTCGGCGATGAGAATGTGCGCGCCGCCGTCAGCGCGTTCATTGCAGGCGAGAGTGAGACGGATTCAGCAGGAACAGCCGCAATTGAAACGGATGCGGGATGGCGGCTTCGCCTGTTTCGCCTCGACCGGCTCTTCGACGTGCTGCATCAACATCAGGATGCAAACGCCTGCCTCGTTCTTTTTGAACGAGATCAGAATTCAGCTCATGCGGCGGCGTCCCTGAAAAGGCGGTTTGAGCTCACGGAAACTGAATCAGAGATCGCCTCTCTTATCCTCGCCGGCCGGTCGCCAATGCAAATCGCCGAGGTCAGGGCCTGCAGCGTCACCACCGTACGCTGGCACCTGCGCCAGATTTATTCGAAGATGGGCGTATCAAGCAGAGGAGCCCTCGCGAGGCGCGTCAACGCAGCTTAAAGAGCCGCAATGCCGGCCGCACGCAACGGGCATGCCTTCCGACCGCGCATAGCGTCTCTTACCAACCACCGCCGATGGCGGCATATAGATCGACAGCCGCTGCAAGTCGGTCGAGTCTTCCCTGAACAAAACTGTCGGATGCGCTGAAGTAAGACGACTGCGCATTAAGAAGACTGGTCAAGTCGTCTGCTCCCGTACGGTATCGGATTTCCGCACGGCTTAACGAGGCTTCCGAAGCGTCACGTGCGACGACGAGCTGCTTTTCCCGCTCCTCCGCCGTTGCGAGCGCCGACAGACTGACATCGACGTCCCGCAACGCATTGAGCGTCGCCTGGCGATAGCGCGCGATTTGCTGATCAACGCGGGCTTTAGCGGAATCAAGTTGTCCCTCCAGCCGCCCTCCAGTGAAAATTGGCGCGGCCAGCGATGCTGCAAGGGAACCAATTACGCTTGTCCCTCCCGTCAGTCCCGCGCTTAGGCCCGCGCTCAAATCAATTGATGGAAAGAATGCGCGTTCGGCCGCCGCAACATCTGCATCAGCGGCGCGCAAGCCAGCTTCAGCGCTCAAGAGATCAGGGCGACGAAGCAATAGCTCCGACGGCATGCCGGGATTTATCAGCGGCGGCGTCATCGCACGGATATCGCCTTCCGGCGCGTCGTATCCTTGCGGCGCCTGACCTAGTAGAACGGAAAGAGCCGTCTCAAGACTGACCAGTTGTTGCTCGATCTGCGGCAGGCGCGCGCGCGCATTCGCTAGAGAAGCCCTCTGGCTTTCCAGATCAAATGACGACACATCGCCGGCCTTGTAGCGAATTTCGACAATCGAAAAGATTCTTTCGGAAATATCCAGATTAGATTGTGCGACTTTAAGCCGTTCACGCCCAGCAAGAACAGAAAAATAGGTGAAGGCGACATTAGACGCGACTGTGAGTTCCAGCGCGCGCTGATCGTACTCCTGGGCGACATAGCTAGCACGCGCAGCGCGGCGGTTCGCGGCGTTCTGCCCGAAAAGATCAAGCTGGTAGGATGCTGAGCCGCGCGCGGCGCCGGAAACATCGTCGAGACCGCCGCCTTCCGTATTGGAGCTCGCGGACGCGCCGGCGCTTATTTGTGGAAACAGCGATGCGTTGGCTGATCGCACCGCGGCGCGCGCCGAGCGGAGCGCCGCCAGGCCGCCGGCGATATCCTGATTGGCCGCGAGCGATGTAGCAACCAGATCATTAAGCGCAGGATCGTCAAACGTCTTCCACCATTCGGCGTCTGATTTTCCCGCCTGCCCAGAAGCGCCTGCATATTCATAGGCGGCTGGCATAACGGTGAGCTCACTAACTGGCGGCGAGCCGGTCGCGCAGGCCGCGAGAGCCAGCGCAGCGGACGCTAGAACGATGTTCCTCATCAACCCCTACTCCGTTGCGAGCGCAATTACTGGATCGAGACGCGCAGCCTTGCGCGCCGGCATGAATCCGAAGACCAACCCGATGGCAAGCGCCGACCCGAAGGCGAGCGTCGCCGGCAGCGGCGTAATCGCGATCGACATGCCGGTCGCGCCGAGGCCCAGCGAAACGCCAAGTCCGATCACAACTCCCAAGATCCCGCCGAGCGCGCCAACGACAAGCGCTTCGGTATTGAACTGCATCATAATATCGGATCGGCGAGCGCCCGTCGCCATTCGCACGCCGATTTCGCGTGTGCGTTCTGACACGCTGACCAGCATGATATTCATGACGCCTATCCCGCCGACAATCAGCGAAATTGCAGCGACAGATCCGAGCAATAGCGAAAAGGCCTGCTGGGTCTGCTCTACCGATTCGAGGATAGACGCTGTGTTTCGGAGCTGGAAGTCTTCGGCTCCGTGCCGTGACAATAACAGCGCATGCGCCGACGCTTCAGTTTCCGCAATTCGTTTCGTGTCATCGACGGCAATCGTAATTGACGAAAGATAATTCTGGCCGAAAAGGCGCATCATGCCGGTCGTAATTGGCGCGAGCACGACATCATCCATGTCCTGGCCCCATGCCGTCGCACCTTTCGGCTGAAGCACCCCGGCGACCTCAAATGGCGCGCCGCCGATAAACACATATTCGCCGACAGATGAAGCGACATTGTCGAAGAGATTTGAAGCGACGGTGAAACCCAGTATTACAACAGCGGCGCGCCGGTCCTGATCCTCTTTTGTGAAAAAGGCGCCGTATGCCATGTCCCAATTCTGGGCGCGCGGCCAGTCGAATGACACGCCGTCGATTGACGATTGGTAATCGCCATCGCCTACTCGCAATGTCTCTCGGCCCGATCGGGTCGGCACGGTTGCAACGATATTTTCGAGCTCGGCAAGCTGCGCGGCATCCTCCATTGTCAGCGTAGCGATTGCAGAGCCGCGCATGCGTGTTCCGGGCGCGCCAGGCCTGACGAACAGAAGGTTTGAACCCATCGTCTCGATGCTGGAGACAACCTGTTTCTGGCTCCCCTCGCCGATCGCCAGCATGGCGACGACAGCGGCGACGCCGATGATTACGCCAAGCAATGTCAGAGATGTGCGAAAGAGATTGGCGCGCAATGAGCGAAACGCGGTATAGACCGCCTCCCTCAACTGCGTGCTTAACGACGGCGTGACGACAGATTTCTTGAATGGAGAAGACGCGATCGTAGTTTGCGTTGAACCGCTATCCGAAATGATCCGGCCGTCGGCCAGTTCGATGATGCGATGAGCGCGCGCGGCGACATTCTTGTCATGCGTGATAAGAATGACGGTGCGCCCGGCGGCATGAAGCTCCTCGAGCAGCGACAGGAGTTCAGCGCCAGCTTGAGAATCGAGCGCGCCTGTCGGCTCATCTGCAAGGATAACCTCGGCATCATTCATGAGCGCGCGCGCGACGGCCACCCGTTGTTGCTGACCGCCGGAGAGCTGGTTTGGCCGGTGATGGCCGCGTTCGCCAAGGCCCAACCGCTCAAGCAGCGCCTGCGCCCGAATGCGTCTGTCTTCTATTGATCCGCCGGCGTAAATCGCCGGCATTTGGACATTCTCTGAAGCCGTTGCATTGGCGAGCAGGTTATAGCGCTGAAATACAAAGCCGAACGTATTACGGCGCAATGCCGCAAGTTCATCGGGAGAGAGCTCGCCGATATTCGCGCCGCGAATGCGATACGCCCCCTCACTTGGCCGGTCGAGGCAGCCGAGAATATTCATTAGGGTCGATTTTCCGGAGCCCGATTGGCCGACAATAGCGACAAATTCTCCGGCGTCTATTTGCACCGTCACTCGATCAAGCGCGCGCACTTCGGCTTCGCCTTCGCCGTAAACCCGGCTGATAGTGTCGATGTCTATGAGTGCGGTCACTGTCTCACCGTGGGCCGCGACGGCCCATGCCGGCCGGACGTTGCGATTGTTGATTCGTTTGCCCTGAGCGCGGCGCGACAATGGATTGTCCTGTAACGACCACGTCGCCCGGCTCAAGGCCGTACAGAATTTCCGCCTGCGTTCGGTTTTGCAGGCCGACTAGCACTGGGCGTGGACGCGCCTCACCATCGATAAGGATTGTCGCGATTTTCCGATTCGCTTCAGGATGCGCGGCAGCCGCCTGACGCATCGCCTCACGTGGAGAGGTGTCGTCACCTGCCTCGCGCGCCTGCGCAGCCATGACGCCCGCGCGCCCTTCACGGTTGCGTGGCGTCTCCTTACGATCTACGCCGCGCCCGCGCGCCGCGTCCCGTAACGCAGCGACAGGCGCAATAACGATGTCTTTCGCCCGGCCTGACACAAAAAACACTTGCGCCGTCATTTCCGGCTTCAGTTTTTCATTCTTGTTATCGACGTCGAGCAGCACTTTATAAAGCACGACATCGTTTAATACTTCAGGCTGCGGCAATACTTGACGCACTGTCGTCGTCCATCTTCCGCCGCCGCCGAGCGTCGTGAAATACGCCTCCTGTCCCTTCTCTACTCGCAGAACGTCAGCTTCAGAAACGTCAGCTTCCACAGTCATCACCGATAGATCGGCGATCCTCAGAATTGTCGGCGTCGTCTGGTTTGCATTCAGGGTTTGCCCGACGACCGCTGATTGGGATACGATTGTGCCGGACATTGGGGCATATATTTTCGTAAATTCGAGCGTTGCAAGATCCGCCTCCAACGTCGAGTTCTGACGCTCTATCTGCGCAGACAACTGGTCAAGCCGCGCAACCGCGATCTTGCGATCAGCGACAGACGCCTGATACTCCGCTTGGGAAATCGCGTCGGCTTTGTAAAGCATATCGGCCCTCGCGGCATTCGCCTTAGACAATTCCAGCGTCGCCTGTTGCTGTGCGAAGGACGCCTCGAGTTCTTTCAATTGCGCACGATCAGCCTCGACCTTCGCCGACGCCAAGGTTTCATCAATTTGTGCGAGCAAGTCTCCCTTCCTTACATCGGCGCCGACCTCAAAAAAGAATTCCTTCAGTTGCCCAGAAACCTGCGCCCCGACATCGACGAAATTTTTGGGCTGTATTTTGCCTGACGCGGAAATGGAAACCTCAATGTCCCCACGCGCCACTTCGGCGGTCTGAAAGTCCGGCTTCTTGTCGCGATCGGAATAGAGGAACCACGCGCCTGCGATAATCGCCAGCACGGCGACGCCGGCGACCCGACGACTGAATTGCGGGACTTTCGACGGCTTCATCATGGCGATCCTTTTTGAGGCGGCGCAGTCAAATCCCGCAACTGAACGTCACGACCCTTTAACGCGGGAGCCAAGGCAAACCCGTCGGCTGATATGTGACAATTGCTGGGAAAAATTGTGGTGGAATCTCGGCAGAGTGAGAGACGGGGTGGAAAAAGCCTGCGCAATCTTCTACCGGGTGCGCGGGACGCCTGCCCGATTCCCTACGCCTCTGGCGCTTAATACAGCGGCATCCACATCGCCATGCCGCCGGCAAAGCGCGTCCAGCCGCCAATTAGGCAATGACCGTGTCAATACCGCGCCGATGGCCAGCGATACGATGTATTACAAGGGATACCCGAATGTTTAATATGGTCAGCGCACACGCAGGCTGGCGGCGCTGCGAGCGTTCGTTTCCACGCCGCGCCAGTCTCCAGCCCTGATCATCGCACGGGGGGCGATCCACGACCCGCCGACGCAGGCGACGTTAGAAAGAGAAAGATAGCGCGGCGCCGTTTCCGGCGTGATGCCGCCGGTCGGGCAAAAAACGATATCCGGCAACGGGCCAGCGATCGCTTTAAGCCAGGCGGCGCCGCCGGCGGCTTCTGCCGGAAAGAACTTCATCGCCAGAATTCCCAATTCACGGGCGGTCATCGCTTCGGAGACCGTCGCAACGCCAGGCAATGCCGGTGTCGAAGATGAAGAGAGCGATTCAATCAACGATGCGCTAGCCCCGGGACTAACCAGAAATTCCGCACCGGCGCCGATTGAACGCACAATATCGTCGGCGTTGCGCACTGAGCCCATTCCCACAACGAGCGAAGGCGCTGCGCTTTTCATCACTGCGACGGCGGCTAATGCAGCCTCAGTCCGCAGCGTCAATTCAATCACCCGCAAACCGCCAGCAGCGAGCGCCGCCGCAAGCGGCGCCGCGTCTTCCAGCCGATCAAGCTCCAGCACGGGAATGACGGTCGCTTCCGCGAGAATTTCCTGAATTTTCATGGCGCTTCCTGCAATGCGGCGGCCGCCCCGATCAGCGCCGCACCTTCCTTGATAATCAGCCTCACCGGCGCGGCATCGACATAATCCCGCATGCGCCCTTTGTCGACGAAACGTTCGACAAAAGCGCTCTTCAGAAATAGCGTCTGAATTTTCGGCAGAATTCCGCCGCCAAGAATAACACCGCCGCGGGCGCCGGTCGCCAGCACTGCGTCCCCGGCGACGCGGCCAAGAATCGCGCAAAACATATCAACGGCCTTAACAGCAATCGGGTATGCGCCAACAAGCGCCGCCGCCGTGATTTCATCAGCGCGGAGGGATATTCGTTGCATATCGGAAATCGTGCAAAGCGCGCGATGGATGTTGACGAGCCCTCGCCCCGACAACAAACGTTCAACAGAAACGCGTGGATGCTCCTGCGCAATTAGACGCATCACGGCTATCTCATCTTCGGTGCGGGGAGCGAACAACACATGACCTCCCTCTGTCGATACGATGCGATGCTTCTCTCCAAACGGCACGATTAGCGCCTGACCAAGGCCAGTGCCGGGCCCAATGACGAGCGCCGGCGCCGACGCATATCCCGGTCCATCCTTGACCTTCACAAAATAATCGTTCGGCAGGTGACGAATGCTGGATGCGAGCGCATAAAAATCATTGACCGGTAAAAAGCGACTAAGATTAAGCGCGCTGCGTATTTCGTTGGGTCGGAACTTCCAGTGCGAGTTGGTGAACAAAAATTCGTCGGCGCCGACCGGCCCTGCGACGGCAAAACAAGCGACCTTTGGCTTTTCACCGGTTGCTTCAAGAAAGGCATGTGCGGCGGCTGTCACCGTCTCGAAATCCTCAGCGCGAAAATTCTGCGTTTCGCTGATCGCATGAGTTTCAGCATCTGCGAAGGCGAAGCGCGCATTGGTTCCGCCGATATCAGCAACAAGGATACGCTCAGGCATGTCGCTCCTCCAAAGCGAAGCTCAAGGCGCTGTCTTTCGCACCTGTGACATTACTACGATGGCTGCAAAAAGTTCACGGCCAGAACCCCTGCGTTCCATCGGTAGATCAGCTGTCGCACATGAACGCAAGGAACTAAAGCCCGACACCAAGCGTAAGACAGGCAAGAAAGACAGCGCCGATCACGCCGATTTCTGTCTCGCGCCTGACGAGCATTCCACGTAAATAAGACAGCGACGGCCCATGGAGTAAAGAAGCCGGCTTACTTCGGATACATCGAACACCTGGTCGGCGCCGGTAAAGAGCGGAAACGCCGCGACGAGCGCAAAAACAAGCGTCAAGAAAATCGCCCTCCGCCCGATCCCCGCATGCCGCCGCCCCGAGTTTCCAGCGCCAAAGTGCGGGCGGCATTGAATATTTCATCGCATTTTACGCCTCTGGGGCGGCGCGAACGCTGGCGGCTTCAGTTGATCCGCGCCCGGAGTCGTGGAAATAGATAATTGATTGCAGTTCGAGGCGTCGGGACGCGTCGTTGTTCCCAGCCACGTTACGGCTTCCGTGTATGCCAGTCGAACAAATGGAAAATGCTCCGATGATTTCGGACAGTAAGAGCCGCACCCGTCACGCCGGATCGGCGGCTGCCAAATCCGAATGGTGGCGCGGCGCGACGATCTATCAAATCTATCCGCGCAGTTTCAAAGATTCGAACGGTGATGGCGTTGGCGACCTCAAAGGCGTCATCGACGGGCTTGATTATGTCGCGAATTTAGGTGTCGACGGCTTATGGTTATCGCCGTTCTTCACGTCACCCATGCGAGACTTCGGTTATGACGTCGCGGATTTTTGCGGTGTCGATCCGATATTTGGCTCCCTCACCGACTTTGACGCACTTATTGCGAAGGCGCACGGGCTTGGGTTGAAAGTAATCATCGATCAGGTCTACTCCCACACTTCAGACATCCATGACTGGTTCGCGGAAAGCCGCAGCGACCGAACCAATGCGAAGGCTGACTGGTATGTCTGGGCGGATCCGAAGGACGACGGTTCGCCGCCAAATAACTGGCAGTCCGTTTTCGGCGGCCCCGCATGGACATGGGATAGCCAGCGACGGCAATATTACTTTCATAATTTTCTATCAAGCCAGCCAGATCTAAACCTGCACAACATGGAAGTGCAGGATGCCATACTCAAAGTGACACGGTTCTGGCTTGATCGCGGCGTCGATGGTTTCCGTCTCGATGCGCTGAATTTCTTAATGCACGACCCCGCGCTGCGGGACAATCCGCCAGCGTCGCGCGAAGGGCGGAAGCTGACCCGCCCCTTCGATTACCAGATCCACAAATACAGCATGTCACATTCGGGAATTGTGACCTTCTTAGAGCGTCTACGCAGCGTCTTGAACGAATTCCAAGATATCTTCACCGTCGCCGAGATCGGCGGTCCTGATCCCCTCTGCGAAATGAAAGCTTTCACCGCGAACGACAAACGGCTCAATTCAGCTTACAGTTTCGATTTTCTTTACGCGGATAAACTTACCCCGGCCAGGACGAAAGAATCGCTCACCGGCTGGAACGGGACGCATGGCGAAGGCTGGCCTTCCTGGGCCTTTTCCAATCATGACGCGCCGCGCGCCGTCAGCCGGTGGGCGCGCGAGCAGGATCGTGATCGCGCTGCGCGACTCTACGCGATGCTTCTCATTAGCCTGCGTGGCAATATCTTCATTTACCAGGGTGAAGAGCTCGGCTTGCCTCAGGCCGAGGTGCCGTTCGACGCCCTTCAGGATCCTGAGGCAATCGCCAATTGGCCGCTGACCCTCGGTCGCGACGGCGCACGCACGCCGCTTCCCTGGCGGCGCGGCGCTTTAAATTCGGGTTTTTCGAGCGGTCGTCCCTGGCTGCCGATTGATCCGCGCCACGACGATCTTGCCGTTGATGTGCAAGAAGCAAATCAAAGTTCAGTGCTTCATTTCGTGAGAAAGTTAATCGGACTGCGTCGAGAAAGTGGCGCGTTGCGCTATGGGTCGATCGCATTTGAAAAAGCGCCGGGCGGCGTCATCGCCTTCTCGCGCCGTTTCGAAAATGAGCGCGTTGCATGCGCGTTCAATATCCGCGAATCCGAAACTGTCTGGGAACCGGATAATGGCGGGAGACTGTCTGTTCTGGCGGCGCTCGGCGCTGGTCATGACGGCGCGCCGCCGCTGGATAAACTGCCCGCGCTTTCGGGCTATATTGCGCGGGAAATCATCTAGACGCCTCAAAACTCCCGGACGATCAGTTCCGTCGGCAACCGGTCTGACCGAATATCGGCTTCGCCTACCGAATTCCACAGGCGCGACGTCGGCGCATGGCCGGCTTTGGCCATCCCCAGCGAAACTTTAGTCAGCGCTGGCGCGATATCATTACGTCGGGACTTTGAGGGCGAGCGGCATTGACTGAGGACGCACACCGGTCGCAAGGCGTGTGGCGAACCGTTGAGTAACAGCGGGGCCTAGGCTCTCCCTTGCCTGGCGCTGCGCGTCCTATATTAATGCATCGCCAGACCAAAGAGGCCTGATGACGGCGTTCAGGTACAAGGCGTTTCTCTCGTACAGCTGGCGCGACCGCAGCGCGCCGGAGGCGCTGCACCGCGCGCTTGACAGCTGGCGCGCGTAGTCATCCGCCGTTTTCGTTCGCATGACGCCGAAAGCTGCCGGGCGTCATGTTGAACCAGCGACGACAATGGCGGGTCAGAACGGTCTGATCCGCACAGCACAATAATTGTGCGACATGCGCCAATGGAATCGACTTCTGCGCGAGATAGCTTTCTGCAAGGCGCCGGCGAACCGCATCTCGCACCGCCTCAAAGCTCGTGCCGCGCTCGGCAAGGCGGCGTTGCAAGGCGCGTGGATGCAGCCCGATCGCATCGGCTGCGTCTTGAAGCCCTGCTACGCCCGAGCGGATCAACCGCGTCATAACCGCGTCGATCTGGCCGTCGAACGATTGGCCAGAATTCGGAGAGTGCAATCCAAGCAATGAATCAAAAATCGCCAATATCTCGGAATTGGCGCCAGCGATCGAATATTCGAGCCCCTTGCGTGGTATGATGATCGCATATGCATTTGTCTCAAATGTGGGAGTCAATTTGAGATGACGCCGATAACTCACGCGGGTGGCGGCCGGCTTATGCATAAACTGGACGCCGGTGATGACATCATCGCGCTGCGCGAGCATGCGCGTGATGCGCACAGCAAGCCCCATCGTAAGCTCCATGGTTTGCACAGCGCGCGGCGCTGATTGGAGCGAAAGCTCGTACGTGACTATCTCCCGCCCTTTTTGAAATTCCGGCGCCATATTGACGCTGAGACCAGGCGCATGGAGATAGAGGCTGCGCGAGGTCGCCTTGATCGCCGCGCGGATATCGGGCGCATTGCGCAGCGCGACCGACATCATGCCCAATGTGCTCATGGACTGTTTGGCGGCGATGCGCAGCCCTAGGTCTGAGCAGCCGAGTCGCACGGCGCTCGCTTCGAGCAGCTTCATAAGCCCCGTATAAGGAATGAAACAGTCGGGATCGTCGAGCATCTCGTCGCTGAGGCCATGTTCGGCCAGAAGTGTCGCGGGTGCGCCGCCTAATTCACGCACCACGCGCCGATAGCCGGTTAGGGCGCCTGCGCGGACAATGTCGCGCTCCACGAGTCAAACTCCTTTAGATCAAATCTCTGTCGCGTAATGTCAAAAATTTGTCGTGTGAAGTCAATCTATGCTGCGTGCTCGCGCGTTATCTTGTCGTCGAAAAATAGCGTTGCTCAACACCTAATCAGGGAGGAACAAACCATGGGCATGGTTCCAGATGTCAAGCACCAGGAGCGTCTATTCACCATCGACACAACGAAGGAACAGGCCGTCGACGTGTCCAGCGTAATGCCGGGCGTCACCTCAATTCCGTTGTTTCTCGATCCGGAAAACGGCATCTGGGTCGTCTATTCCACATTTCAGCCGGGCACCGTGTTGCCCACACATTTTCATACCGGAACCGTGCATTTCTACACGACACAAGGGTGCTGGCATTATCGCGAGTATCCCGCCGATGTTCAGACCGCCGGTTGCTACCTCTATGAGCCCGGCGGCGCGATTCACACATTTGTCGTGCCAGAAGACGCAACCGAACCCGCAGCGGGATTTATGGTCGTGTATGGCGCCAACGTCAATTTCGACGAAAATGGAAACTTCTTGAACATCATGGACGCGGGAATGATTGAGCGGACGACAAATCAGGTTGCGGCCCAGAACGGGCTCAATCCGCTGCGCTATATCAAGCCCCGCGGAGGGGCGGAATTTTCCACGGGGGCGTGCGCCTGACGCAACGACGGTCCAAAGCGTGGATGACGTGCGCGTCCATGATAACCTCAAGCGCACCGAACCTACGCCAACGCCCTACGCTGTGACCGATTGAACCAACAATAACGAAAGGCGTTGGCGGCGCGCCCTTGCGGCGACGGACTGGCTAATGCCGACCAAAAGGAGGAGTGTGCGATGCGACTGACGGGCAAAGTTGCGATCATCACCGGAGCAGGGAGCGGAATCGGCGCTGCGTGCGCGAGGCTATTCGCCGCCGAGGGCGCCAAGGTCATCGCGTCCGATATAAATCTAGATTCAGTAACCGCACTTGCCGGCGACATCGGCTCCAGCGCACACGGGATTTGCCATGATGTTGCGAATGAGGCATTCTGGAAAGAAGTCGTGTGCGAAGCGCAATCACGTTTCGGCGCCATTGATATTCTCGTCAACAATGCCGGCATAGGCCGTGCGCATAAGCTTACGCAAGTTAGCTTGGAATCATGGCGCGCCGTCATGGCCGTGAATTTAGACGGCGTTTTTCTGGGCCTAAAGCATGCGATACCTGCGATGGTCGAAACAGGCGGCGGATCGATCGTCAACATCTCGTCTATAGACGCGCTGATGGGGGCGCCGACGCGCGCGCCATATTGCGCGAGCAAGGGCGGCGTCGCAGCGCTCACAAAAGCTGCGGCGATGGAATGTTGCGAATTCGGTGAGCCAGTGCGCATCAATTCAGTCCATCCCGGACCGGTAGCGACGAATATATTTGCGTCTTCGGCGGCGGATTCGGATATGGCGATGCTGGCGGTGTTTGGGGGCACAGTAAAATCGGTGGCGGACTATTACACTCGAAACAACGCCATGAAGCGGTTCGCGACGTCGGAAGAAATCGCCTATGCAGCGCTCTATCTGGCTTCAGATGAAGCCAGTTATGTCACGGGCGCGCAGCTTGTCGTCGATGGTGGTTTTACGGCTGGGAAACTTATCAATCAGAAAGTCTAAGTGACGCCGTCGAACCGGGCCCGCAAAAACTACCGGGTCAAGGACGGGCAGCGCGCTGGACCGCTGAAATCAACTGCCCCGTCCACATCATTAAATTGAATGCAGGCCCGCAATTTGGGTAAAACTAGAGTTCCTAGCTTGTTGCCTAGAGCAGCGCCAAGCTTGGACTGAAGACGCCTGCACCGCCTACCCCCTATTTCCGGTCGCGGGCGACGGCAGACGGCGCACACCGGTCAAAGGGCGTGTGGTAAGCTCGTGAACGAAACGCGACATGCAGGCTCTCCCTTGCCTAGGGCTGCGTGTCCTATATTAATGCCTCGCCCGACCAGAGAGGCCCGATGACGGCGTTCAGGTATAAGGCGTTTCTCTCTTACAGCTGGCGCGACAAGAGCGCGGCCGAAGCGCTGCACCGCGCGCTTGAAACTTGGC
>JAGRED010000052.1 GCA_020446725.1 Parvularculaceae bacterium
AGTGATGCGCGGCGTATTCGCCCATGGTGACGCCGCTTTCCGCGATCGCGCGCAGAGGCTCAAGAAAATGCGTTTCGTCGACGGCCATCGCGCCGGGCATTGCGCGCCGCTTCAGGCCGGCGCGGGAGATTTCCAGCACTTCCTTGGCGACGTCCTGCGCGGTTCGTTTGCCGATCTTCGCCTTGAGGCCGTAATGCGCGGTATCGACGCGCAACGCGTCGCGCATTTCCGCCGTCCAGTCTTTTGCGACATCCCAGGCTGCGGCGAGCGCCTCGCTGTCGTAGAGAAGTCCGACCCAGAAAGCGGGAAGCGCGCAGATGCGCGCCCATGGACCGGAGTCGGCGCCGCGCATTTCAAGAAAGCGCTTCAATCGCACTTCCGGAAAGGCGGTCGAAAGATGATCTTCCCAGTCGAGAATATTGGCGCGTTCGCCGGGAAGGATCGAAAGTTTTCCGTCAAGGAAATCCCTGAAGGATAGGCCCGCCGCGTCGTGATATTTGCCGCCGCGCCGCGCGAAATACATCGGCACGTCGAGCATATAGTCGCGATAGCGTTCAAAACCGAAACCGTCTTCGAAGACGAATTTCAATAGGCCGGTGCGATCGGGATCAGTGTCCGTCCAGATATGCGCGCGCCATGACGCCCAGCCGGACGCCTTGCCTTCAACGATCGAGGAATTGGCGAACAGCGCCGTCGCAATCGGCTGCAGCGCGAGGGAGGTGCGAAATTTCGCCACCATGTCCGCTTCGCTCGAAAAATCGAGATTGACTTGCACCGTGCAGGTCCGATGCATCATGTCGAGGCCGAGACCGCCGACCTTCGGCATGTAATTGCGCATGATCCCATAGCGCGATTTCGGCATTTGCGGCATCTCGGCGCGCGTCCAAGTCGGCGCGAAGCCCATGCCGAAAAAGGCGATGTTCAACGGGTCCGCCACCGCCTTGACGGCTTCAAGATGGCGCGCAACTTCGTCGCAAGTCTGATGGATCGTTTCGAGCGGCGCGCCCGAAAGTTCAACCTGCCCGCCCGGTTCGAGCGAGACCGATGCGCCCTCGCCTTTAAGGCCGATCGGGCGCCCGTCGTCGCGAATGATCTCCCAACCGGTCGTCTCGCTCAGCTTTTCAAGGATCGCGCGAATGCCGTTCGGCCCGTCATAGCCGACCGGCTTCAGCGTTTCCCTGCAATAGATGAATTTCTCGTGCTCGGTCCCGATCCGCCATTGATCCTTCGGCTTTGAGCCTTCCGCGAGAAAGGCCGTAAGCTCATCCAGATGCTCAATAGGCGGAAGATCGCCAGACGCCTGCCTCTCAACGCTCAAGCTGATCTCCGATCGATTGGCGCCGGCGCCCGGCGGCTGTCATTCGCCTTTATCCATTGTGACGCGGAACGCCAAGCCATTTGCGCTCACGTAAAGGTGAGAGGCGCTGATCGTCAGCGACGGGCGAGGTCGCCCGCTTTGGCCTGCCACAGCGCCAATGCGACAATCGCCGCCGTATCCGCGCGAAGGATGCGCGGCCCGAGCGTCACCGCCTTCACATAAGGAAGCGCGTGAAGCCATTTGCGCTCATCCGGAGAAAATCCGCCTTCCGGTCCGATCAATACAGCCGCAGGCCCCGCGGCGTCGACACTATCGAGCATCGGCGCCGCGCGCCCCTCGCGCCCGCCCCATTCCTGATCCGGATCATCCCCCGCTTCATCGCAATAATAGAGCGGGCGCGAGGCGTCCCATCGCAACAAGACTTCCGGAAGGCGCGCAGGTTCAGCGACATCAGGCACCGACAGGCGCCCGCATTGCTCAGCCGCCTCCAGCGCGATCGCCTGCAACCGGTCGCGACGGATGCGTTCCGCATTCGTCCGATCCGTCATCACCGGACGAAAGCGCCGCGCGCCGAGTTCGGTTCCCTTCTGAATGATCATCTCCAGTGCGGCGCGCTTGACCGGCGCAATCAGCAATTCGATAT
>JAGRED010000053.1 GCA_020446725.1 Parvularculaceae bacterium
CCTTGTTCGCCAACCAGGCGACGGCGCTCGATCAGATGCCGGGCGAATTGCGCGCGCGCCTTGAAGGAAAGAAGGCTATCCATTCGGCGCGCGCCGCCTATTCGAAACAGGGCGCCTATGGCGTCAATGATGCGACGCGCGCGATGGACATTCGCCCGTCGGATGAGGCGAGCGCGACGCAAACGCATCCCTTCATCCGCATCCATCCCGAAACCGGGCGGGAGGCCGTGTTCGGTTGCGCCGGCTATATCATCGGCGTTGAAGGCATGGCGCAGGACGAGGCGACAACGCTGCTTGGCGATCTTTATCGCTGGCAGACGCAGCACGCGTTTCAATATCGCCATAAATGGTCGCCCGGAACGCTCTTGATGTGGGACAATCGCTCGGTCCTTCACATGGCGACCGGCGGCTATCAGGGGCATGACCGCCTGTTGCATCGCACGACAATCGGCGCGCGCTGACCGCGCCATTGATTGAGATCTCCCGCGTCACGACGCATCACAAACGCGATAGCCCGGCGCCTGCCGCGATCAATCCATGCTATATGTTTGCGCGCAGTCCCGACTGCCGGGACGCGCTGCAAACATTCGCGGACGGGCTGCAAACCATGGACCTTATCGACGACGTTCTTTCAACGCTCAATCTGAAAGGAGCGCTCTATTTCCGCACGGACTTTTCCGGCGCTTGGGGCGTCGCCGTGCCGGAATGCAAAGGCGCCGCCCGGTTTCATCTCGTCATACAGGGGCGTTGCCATGTCCGGCTTGGGACAGGGGAGACTGTCACCCTGGGGCCGGGCGATCTGATTCTCATTCCCGCCGGTCGCGCGCATGAGCTGTCCGATGAGGCGGGGCGGGAAACGCCGCCGCTTGAATCCGTTCTCGATGACGTCGGTTATGCGGGCGAGGGCGTTCTTGTCGTCGGCGAAGGCGATCCGAAAGCGTCAACGCAGATGGTTTGCGGGCATTTCACCTTCCGAAGCGGCGCCGACCATCCGTTATTGCGGGCGTTGCCGGGCCATCTCGTATTTAGCGCCGCCGATCGCGCGCGCGAGCCCATTCTCGATGAAACCCTGCGTCTCATCACCCAGCGCATATTCGAAACGCGCGCCGGGTCGAAGGCGGCGGTCGTCAGGCTTTCAGAGGCCGCGTTCATCGAGCTGATCCGCGCCAGCGCTGCGCAGCATGGCGACCTCGCCGCCATTCTCGCCGCTTTTGAAGACCGCCAGATCGCACGAGCGCTAAAGTGCATTCATGAACGCGCAAGCGCGCCATGGACGGTGGAAAGTCTTGCGCGGGAAGCGGGCATGTCGCGCAGTCGCTTCGCCGAACGGTTTCGCGAACTCCTCAGCCTGTCGCCGATGGCGTATCTCAGCGAATGGCGGCTCCAAAAAGCGCTGGCGATGCTCGACGGCGCGCGCGTCAGCGTGCAGGAAATCGCCGCCGAAGCGGGATACCAGTCTCCGGCCGCGTTCACGCGCGCGTTCGCCGGCCGCTTCGGCGTTCCGCCGACGGAATATCGTCGCGCACTCAACTGATTTTTTGCAAATCGTCCGAGACGCATTGCGCAAAGTCCGCAACTCTTCGGCGCTTCTTGATCCTGCGTCCCATGCGCGACAGATGGACAAACGCCGGCGCGCATCGCCGGCGCCATACGCAAAAAGGATAATATCATGAAGACAGCCTTCTCCATCGCCGCCCTTATGATCGCCGGAACGTTCGCCGTTCCCGCGATCGCCGCTGATGAATACAACACGGTTCCGGGCCTAACCGCCGCCGGCGCGCCGCTCGGTTTTCACGGCGTTGATCCCGTCGCGTTCATTGAAATCGGCAACCGAATTGACGGGACGGCGAAATACACCGCCGTTCACGACGGCGTCGCCTATTACTTCTCCTCGCAGGAGAATATGAATGCGTTCCGGCGCAGCCCGGCGAAATATGCGCCGGCCTATGGCGGTTTCTGCACCTTCGGGGTTTCGGTCGGCAAGAAATTCGACGGCGATCCGCAATTCGCCGATGTGCGCAACGGCAAGCTCTACGTATTCCTGAACGAAGAGATCTTCCGCATGTATCAGAAAGACAAGGACGGCGCGATCGCGAAAGCGGAGAAAAACTGGATGAAAATCCAGCACAAATCTTCGCGCGAACTCTGATCGCCGGCGAGGGCGCGCGGACGCTCGCGCGCCCTTTTCTCCCTATAGACAGGATATGCAGCATGAAAAACATTATCGACCACCTTTCCCTCGGCGTCAGCGATCTAGAAGCGGCGCAGAAATTCTTCGACCCGGTCATGAGAACGATCGGCGTTGACCGCCTCGCGGCGAATGACGCGTTCATCGCCTATGGCAAGGATGCGCCGCAGTTTCTCGCGATGCTTCCTTATGACAAGCGCTCGGCGTCAGCCGGAAACGGCGGTCACATCTCTTTCCACGCAAAGTCGCGGGAAGAAGTAGACGCCTTCCACAAGACGGCGTTGGCGCTCGGGGCGACATGCGCCGGCGCGCCCGGAACGCGCGCCGGTTTTCCGGGCGACCCGGAGGCTTACATGGCCTTCGTGCGCGATCCCTTCGGCAACAAGCTCGAAGCGATTTCAAGCGGCTTTGCGGCCTGATCAGGCGGCGATTTTTTCAAGCGCCGAGCGCAATGCGGGCGGCAGGGGAACCGGCCGCCGCGTTGCGCGATCGACATAGACATGGACGAAATGGCCTTCAGCCGCCGCCTGATCATCGCCCGCCTTGAAGATCGCGAGTTCATATCTGACGGATGAATTTCCGATCTTGGCGACGCGTAACGCCCCTTCAAGCTTTTGCGGGAATTCGAGCGGCGCGAAATAGTTGCAGCCGGTTTCAACGACAAGACCGATGACGGCGCCTGCGTGAATGTCGAGCGCGCCGGCGCCGATCAGATAGTCGTTCACGATGGTGTCGAAATAGCCGTAATAGGCGACATTGTTGACATGACCATAGATATCATTGTCCGCCCAGCGCGTTTGCAGGGGCAGGATATGTTTATAGTCGGCGCGCCTGGCGGTCACCTAGAGAACCTCGCCATACATCTTCAGCGCATCATCATAGGAAACGTCGCGCGGATTGTTGCGCATCACGCGCTCGGCTTTCATCGCGTCCTCCGCCATGCGGGGAAGGTCGTTATGCGAGACGCCGAGCTTTGAAAGGCGCCGCTCAACGCCGGTTGCGGCGACGATCTCCATCAGGCCGTCGATGAACGCCTCGCAGCGCTCCGCATAGCCGCCGGTGGCGTTCGCGCCGATGACGTCGCCGAGCTCGGCGTAGTGATGAGACGCCGCCGGCGCGTTGAAGCGCAGGACAGGCTCAAGCATCAGCGAATTGGAAAGCCCGTGCGGAATGTGAAAAAGCGCGCCCAAGGGATAGGCCATGCCGTGAACGGCGCCGACCGGCGAGTTGGTGAAAGCCTGCCCGGCCAGCATCGCGCCGAGGAGCATGTTGGCGCGCGCATCCCCGTTCGACGGATTTTCACAGGCTTCGACGATGTTCGATGAAAGAAGTTTCAGCGCCTCGCGCGCCAGCGCATCCGAAACCGGGTTTTTCTTGTATCGGTTCGTATAGGCCTCGATCGCGTGCACCATGGCGTCGACGCCGGTCGCGGCGGTGACGTGGCGCGGCAGGCCGTAGGTCAGTTCCGGATCGAGGATCGCGATGTCGGCGAACATCTGGTCGCCGAGAACGCCGATCTTCTGGTCATCGTCCGACGTGACGACGGCGATGTCGGTGACCTCGCTGCCGGTGCCTGATGTCGTCGGAATGAGCGCGAGCGGCGCGCGCGCGCCTTTGATATTGCCCGTGCCGTAAATGTCTTCGAGCGACTGCGATGAGTTCAACAAGACGGCGATGATCTTCGCGGTGTCCATTGACGAACCGCCGCCGAAACCGATGACGCCGTCAGCCATGCGCCCGCGCGCAACCTCGACGGAGTTCCGAACGACGCGGGCCGGGGGGTCGGCCTCGATCCCGTCGAAAAGATGAAAATCGAGCCCTTCCGCCTTCAGGCTGTCGAGCGCAGCGTCGAGCAGGCCGGCGCTGACGATCCCCTTGTCGGTGACGATGACGGGGCGCGTCATGCGCGACTTGACGATCGCGCCGAGCCGCGCCGACGCGCCGGTTTCGAAGATGACATGGGGGACGGTGCGGAAAACGAAAGACAAGGGTCAATCCCCTGAAGGCTGCCGGTTTGCGCGCATTGTGCACGAGGGCGCCGCGAATGGCGAGCGCCTCCGACAGCCTCCGCGTCTTCAGCCGGTTAAGGCGCGCCCGTTTCCAGCTTGTCGACAATCGCCATGACGTCGGCTTCGGATTCGCCTTCGACCTCGACCAGCGCGTGGTCTTTTTTCGACATCATGAGCACCGACAGGCCGCCATCCTCGCGCTTGCGTTTCAGCGCCGGGCCGCCGGCCATTTCAGCTTTTTCAAGCGCCGCCTGTTTGATGAGCGCGGGGCTGTCGGCGACGAACATGAAATCCTCCATGTCGTCTTCCGCGCCGAAGACGCGCACGACGACGACTTTGCCTTCGGGGTTCTTGAACCGCGTCTCTACGGTTTCGCGATCCTTCAGGAAGCGGTCGAATTGCAGGGTCGATGAGGCGGCGAGCGCAAAACGCGGTTCCTGCTCCTGCTTGAGGGGTGAGATTTCGGCGACCCGGCGGGCGATATCCTGAAGCGATTGCCGCGCGGCGGCTTCGCGCGCCGCATCGAAATGGAGCGCGGCGGTCGCGTAATCGCCGACGGCGATCGCCGCATTCGCGGCGGCTGTTTCACGATCGATATCGCCTTTGTCCTGCGGCGGCGCCGCAAGGGCGGACGCGGCGGAAAGAAAAACGGCGGATAGGGCTAAAGCGGACGATTTCAGGTTCATTGCGGCTCTCCTTTGGCGACGCGCGCACCTAGCCACAGCCTCAGCGCCGCCCGCAACGCCGCGACGGGCGCTTTGGCGTCTTCGTGAAACGAAGTGAATGCGCCGGACAGTTATTGTTGACAGCTTTTCCGAACCCGCATTGGGCCGCGCCGTCGCCCAATCGTGATTTAATGCGCTCTCCTTACGCCCCCTTTTGGAAGGGTGCGGAATTCGCACCAGTCATCACCGGGTGAAGGTTGCAGCGTTGAACCAGACGTAAGGCGTTGCGATTGCTATGGTCATCCGTATTAAGACGTTATCCGTTCAAGGCGGGATCGATTGCCTTCGAGGTAATCCCAAAATTTTGGCGCTCGCCTTGGAAGATCGGCAAAACCTGTGCCGATCCCGTCTTCCGGCCAGACGACAAAGCCGCCAGCAATCAAATGAGCCTCCAAACGTCGAAATTCGGAGTCGATTTCGTTTCGCACCTCATCGAGATCCTGGTCTGTGAAGAATGCGTCCTCATTATTTGACGGCCTCTTCTTGGTTGGAATGCCGATGGCGTTTGGTTCGCCGCGCATGGATTTCGCCTGTCCGCCCAGGCCCTTTCTTTGCAGATTGTCGCCAAAAACGAAAAGCGTATCAGGTTCGGCCTGTAGCATTTCGCGAGTGATCCATTTGCGATATTCTAGAGGCACACGTCAATTAAACCTCACCAGCCGTCCGGGGCGTTCATCCGTCACCTGATCATTATGCGCGACCTGACGGCCGGAAACGAGCGTTGCGCGGAAGCCGCGCGCCTCCTGCAACAGCCTTTGCCCGCCGGCGGGAAGGTCTTTCACCATATGCGGCGCTTTCAGCGTCAGGCGATCATAGTCGATGACGTTGATGTCGGCTTTCAATCCGACTTTTAGGCGCCCGCGATCCTTAAGGCCCATATAGTCGGCGCCGTCGGCGGTCAGCATCTGCACCGCACGGGACAAGGGGATCCGGTGATCGGCGCGGTCGCGCGTCCAGTAGGAAAGAAGATAAGCGGGGAAAGACGCGTCGCAGATCGTGCCGACATGCGCGCCGCCGTCCGAAAGCCCAACCATCGCATTCGGATGCGTCAGCATCTTGTGGACATTGTCGTAGCTGAACTCGGTGTAATTGTAGATCGGGAAATAGATGAGCTGCCTGCCGTCGAGCTCAAGCAGCACGTCGTAAAGTTTCTCCATTGTCGTAACGCCGTCGCGTCGCGCTTCTTGCCCGAGCGATCCGGCCTCGCCCTGATCGTAATCCGGCGTCTCCCCGAGGCGATAGAATTTGTTCGCGACCCAGTCGATGCCGGCGATCAGGGTGTCGACGATCGGCGGCGTCGAGGAGCCGGGGCCGGCGAGCTTCACCGGCTTGTCGGCGAGGCAGCGGCGTTTGAAATCCGGGTCGCGCATGATCGCGACCCGTTCATCAAGCGGCTTGTCCTTGATCTCGCGATAGAGCGGCTGCGCCATCAACGGGTGCATGGTGCATTGAAGTCCGTTGAATACGCCGATGCCGCGCGGCGCGACCTGGACGCGGAAATCGACGCCGTCCGCGTTGAGGCGCTCGGTCTCTTTCAGAATGCGTTTCCACTGGTCGGGCGCCAGATCGCGTTGCATCAGCGAAATCGAGCAGGGCCGCCCGCCGGCGCGCGCGAAGGCTTCAACCAGCGCGAACTCATCGGGAAACTGGTCGCCCTCGCGTTCGAGATTGAAGTCGTTGACGATTTGCAGGACGCCGCTCTTGCGTCCCTTCATGACGCTCGCCAGCGCGACAAGCTCCTCGCGGCTTGCTTCCGATGACGGCGTCCAGTCGCCGTCGGCGGTGCGGTGAACGTCCGAGCGGCCGATCGAGAATCCGGCGGCGCCCGCGTCGAGGGCTTCCTTCACCAGCGCCTGCATCAGTTTGATATCGTCTTCCGTCGCGTCTTCCTGAAATGTCGCGCGCTCGCCCATCGCATAGACGCGAATGGGATCGTGCACGGCCATTGCTGCAAAATCGATCGTGTGCGGCATCGCGTCGATCTTGTTGAGGTAGTCGCCGAAGGTCTCCCAGCCCCAGGCGATCCCTTCATGAAGCGCGGTTCCGGGAATATCCTCAACGCCTTCCATCAGGCGGATGAGCCGGTCGTGATCGGCCGGGCGCACCGGCGCGAAACCGACGCCGCAATTGCCCATCAACACCGTCGTCACGCCGAAATTGACGGAGGGGCGCATTTCCTCGTCCCAGGATATCTGTCCGTCATAATGCGTGTGAAGGTCGATGAAGCCCGGCGTCACGATCGCGCCTTCGGCGTCGACCTGGTGTTCGGCGTCTTCCGCACAGCGGCCGATTTCAGCGATCCGGCCGTTCTTTATCCCGATATCGGCGTGAACCGGCTCGCCGCCTTCGCCGTCGAAAACTAGGCCGTTCCTGATCTTGACGTCGAATGTCATGGGGCGCTCCTCGCACGCTGCTGAGCAGAGATTAGCGCGCCGGCGGCCGCATTCAATGTCGGCCGGCAGTCGTCAGTAATAACCCCAGGAGAGAAGGCGGGCCATCATCATCGTCAGCGTGATCGCCGCCCAGAAGGTGAGTCGCGTCCGCAATGCTCCGTACCATGACGGAAAATCGCCTGCGGCGCGCAAATCCCGCATCAAAAGCCAGATGAAGACCGTAATGAGAATGGCGTAGCGCCAGACCGCGGGCGCCGAAAGGGTGAGCACGCCGCCGTGAAGGATCGCGAACCAGGCGGCGAGTGCGGCGATCATGCCCGGAAGCGCCGATTGCGGCGCCGGGCTTTTCAGCGCCGCGCCGGCGCCGACGCCGGCGAGATAAGCCGCGACGATGCCGCCATAGGTCAGGACGAGCGTGTGAACGTTGAGCGCTATCCAGAGCGGAACGATGACGGGCGAAAGCCAGAGGATCGCCGCGCCGAAGACAAACGGCGTCAGGCTGAGAAGGCCGAGAGATGTCAGTTCTTCGCTTTGGCTCGACATGTGTTTTCCCCGCTGGCGGGAAAGCCTAGCCGATCAGCGCTGGGCGCGAAACGCTATGACGGGCGAAATGAAAAAGCGTCCTCGCTTATCTGGCGAGAACGCCCTTCGCGCCTGCGGCGCCCGCAATCGTCAGTTCGTCGTCGCGAGTTCGTTTGCGGCGGGGTCCGGCGTCTTCGCCGCCCAGGCCGCGACTTCCGCGTCTTTTGCGGATTTCTCCGCTTCCGGCATGGTCGCTGCGAGACCGGCCGCCATCTCGCCCGCCTGTGCATCGCCGTTCTTCGCTGCGATCGAATACCAGAAATAGGCCTTTGCCCGGTCCTGGAAGCCGCCGGCCGCGCCTTCCGGCGTCGGGTGGAATGTCGCGCCGAGGTTATACTGGCTGTCGACGAGACCGAACGTCGCCGCCTTCTCGAACCAGGAGACGGATGAGGCGATGTCGACAGGCCCGCCTTCGCCGCGCGCGGCCATCACGCCGAGACGATGCATGGCGAGCACATTGCCGCCATTGGCTGCGCGTTCGAACCACATCCGCGCCTGTGAAAGATCGCGGTCGTAAAGCTGGCCGAGTTTGTAAAGTTCGCCGACCTGAAGCTGCGCCGGCGGATGGCCGAGCGACGCCGCCTGCTCGATCTTGGCGAGCGCGGCGCGCGCATCGGCGTCGTTTGTGGCGTTTTTCAGCGAGGCGATGTTCTCAAGATAAAGATCGCGCGGGCGGACGGTGTCTTCGATCGCGGCTGTCGGTTCGAAGCGCTCACCCGCCGCGTCCGGTTCGCTGACCGGGCTCTGCGGCGCCGCTGCGACTGGGGCCGGCGCCGATGCGCGTGGTTTGCCGAACATGTCTTTCACGAGGAAGACGGCGGCGATGAGCAGCAATACGGCGACCGCAACGGCGATGACGCCGCCGGTCGGTTTGATATTCAGTTTCCGCAAAGCCCCATTGGCGGACGCAAGAAGGCTCGGCGCGCCGGATTCTTCTTTCTTCGGCGCGTCAATCGCCGTGTCGTCAAAGCTTGCTTCGTCGGTTTTCTTCGCGGGGGCCTTGAGTTTGATTTTCGCGGCGACAGCGGCGATGCGCGCCTTGAGCGATCCCGCCTTGCTGCGCGCGTCGTCCTCATCGGCTTCAGTCGCGGGCGCGACGTCGGCGACGAGCGATGCCTTCTTTTCCCGTTCGGCCTCCGCTTCCTGCGCCTTGCGGCGCTTGATGCGGGCGGCGAGGATGGCGCGCTGTTTCGGCGACAGCTTTCTCTTCGAGCCTGATTGCTCTTCAGCGGCGGCGCGCGCGGCCGCCTCGCGCGCGGCGCGGCGGGCGGCTTTCAGGTAATCGGCGTTGCTCTTTTCCTCGGTTTCGGCGGTCGCTGCGACGACGGGCGGCAGTTCATCCTCGACGCTTTCATCGGCGTCGGCCGTCGTTGTCGGATCGTCGAATTCCGGATTGTCGGCCTCGTCCTCTTCGACCGGCGCCGCGTCAAACTCAGCCGCTTCGACGGCTTTCTTCGGCGCGGGCTCATCAATACCGAACGCTTCGCGAATCTCGGCGAGGACATCGGCCGTCTCTGATTTGTCGTCTTCGTCGAAATTGAAATCGTCGCTGTCGCGCGCGTTCGTTTCGACGGGCGCTCTCGCGGCCGGCGTTTCGGCCTCGTCGACGCGCGTCGGCGGGGTCGGGATCGGTTCTTCAAGCTCAAGAGCGGCGAAGGCGTCTTCAAGCTCCCTGTCGAAATCCATCTCGGCGTCGGTCGCATCCGACGCCTCGATTTCGTCGGCTCCTTCAGCGGCCTCCGCTTCCGGCTCGAAAGCTTCGAATACGGACAC
>JAGRED010000054.1 GCA_020446725.1 Parvularculaceae bacterium
GGGCGGCGCTATCCGTCGGAGCTGTTTCGGATGAGCCGGCTCGATCGGCACGCCCTGAGACAGTCCGAGGACTGCTATGTCGATCTTCTGTTTGATGCTGCGCCCGCCTTCGGCGCGCCCTTGTTGAGGGCGCTTTTTCCCCGCGCCTGGGTCGATGTGAACCGCAGCCGCGATGAACTTGACCAGCGCATGTTCGCGGACGCCTTGCCGTCGAGCGCTGATACGCGCTCCAACCGGGTTCGCGCAGGGCTCGGCGTCATTCCGCGCATCGTTGCGGACGGCCAGGACATTTATGACCGGAAACTCAAGTTTTTTGAGGCGCGCCGCCGATTGGGCGCTTGCTACGATCCCTATCACCGCGCGCTTGGCGAGCTTGTTTCCGCGGCGCGGGCGCAGTTCGGCTGCGCGATGATTATTGACTGTCATTCGATGCCGTCAGCCGGCGGCGCGCCCTTCCGAGAGGGCGAAAGGTCGATCGACTTCGTGCTCGGCGACCGGTTCGGCGCCTCCTGCGCGGCTGCGGCGCCGGCGCTTGTCGAACATGTTCTCGGCGCGCACGGATATCTGGTGTCCCGGAATGCGCCATATGCAGGCGGGCACGTCGCGACGGCGTACGGCCGGCCGAGCGATGGTGTTCATGTCCTGCAGATCGAAATCAATCGGGCCCTCTATCTTGATGAGCGCCGAATTGCTCGCACGGAAGGGTTTGACCGCCTGCGCCGAAACCTGCAGAGCTTGATTTCGGAACTTGCCCGAATATCGCCGGCCGCCTTGCGACCGGCTCAGGCGGCTGAATGATTTGTTGCGTGTGCGAAAAGAAAGAAGCCGCGGGACGAACCCGCGGCTGAGTTTTTTGGGAGGAAACGCCCGTTAGGGCAGCAACGCCGTGAGGCGTTGCAAGGAAAAAGTCGCATAGATGGTGCTGCGTTGCAATAATATTTTGCAGCGCAGCAGAAGTTCCCACGATTGTAGGCGCGTCAGGATGAATCGCCCGTGGGAGCTACGGCGCTGCGAAAACGGAAATAAGGAGCGAAGGCTTGGATTCGGAGATCACGGGCGGGGGCGGACAACCAGCGCGCAAGGGCGCTCTTAAACGCATCCAGTCCGGCGTCGGCCGGCTGACGCGGCCGAAACAGCGTTTCACGATGCCGAACCCCCAGTCCGGCCTCAAGATCGTCATCGCCACCGACGCCTGGAAGCCGCAGCTTAACGGCGTCGTGCGCACGCTTGAGACGCTTGGCGATATCCTGACCCGTTTCGGCAATCAGGTACGCTACATCACGCCGAACGAATTCAAATCCGTGCCCCTGCCGTCCTATCCGGAGATTCGTCTTTCACTCCTGCCTAACCGGCGCGTCGCCAAAATCATCAACGAGTTCAAGCCGGATGCGATTCATATCGCCACCGAAGGACCGATCGGGCGCGCTGTCAGGCGCTTTTGCAAACGGCGCGATTATCCATTCACGACGAGCTTCCACACGCGGTTTCCGGAATACGCGAATGAACGCTGGGCGGTGCCGATCTCCTGGGGATACGCTGTTCTGAAAGACTTCCACAAGGACGGCGAGACGATGATGGTGGCGACGCCGGGCCTGATGGATGAACTGAAAGAGCGCGGCTTTGTCGATATGAAGCTCTGGGCGCGCGGCGTTGATCTTCAGCAATTCACACCGGGCGACAGATCCTACCTCGATCAACATCGGCGCCCGATTTTTCTTTATGTCGGGCGCCTCGCCGTCGAGAAAAGCATTGAGGACTTTCTCAAAATCGATCTTCCCGGCACGAAAGTCATTGTCGGCGAAGGGCCGCAGCGCGCCGAACTCGAAGAGCGTTTCAAGGACGCCGTTTTCGTCGGGCCGAAATTCGGCGAAGAACTTACGCGCTTCTATCAGGCGTCAGACGTTTTCGTTTTTCCGTCCCGCACCGATACGTTCGGCTTGGTTAATGTCGAGGCGCTGGCGTGCGGCGTCCCGGTTGCGGCCTATCCCGTGCGCGGCCCGCTGGAGATTCTCGACGGCGCGCCGGAAGGGTGCGGCGCGATGAACGAAGATCTGCGGCGCGCCTGTCTCGACGCGCTAGAAAAGCGCGACCCAGCCGCCTGTCGCGCTTGGTCTGAGCGATTCTCTTGGGATTCGGCGTCGCGTCAATTTATCGCCAACCTTGAGATGCCGGGATTCGACGAGGATTTCTGGCTTCGATCGGCCAAGATGATCGACTGACGACGGGCGGTTCGCCCGATTTCGCCCATTCGGCATAAAGCTTGCCTCTTTCTCCCGCATTCGGAGCGCAAGGGTGGGGTCTCTTGCGCGTAATTCTAGGGAGAAAACGCCGATGGCACATCCCATCGACCTTCATGTTGGCGCCCGCGTGCGTCAGCGCCGCCGGTTGCTCGGCATGACCCAGCAACGCCTTGCGGACGCAGTCCGCATCAGGTTCCAGCAGATCCAGAAATACGAAAGCGGCGCCAACCGCATTTCCGCGTCTCGCCTGTGGGCGCTTTCAAGGGCGCTTGATGTTCCTATTTCCTATTTCTTTGAAGGCGTCGATGAGGAGGGCCGCGTCAATGGCGGTCATGTCGATCACGGCGCGCCGGCGCCCGCTGACATCTTTCAGAACAAGGACACGATCGCCCTCGTTCGCGCGTTCTATACGATGAATGACGAACCGCGCCGCCGGCTTCTCGATCTCGCCAAGGCGATGTCGGGCGACGAATAGTCGCCTGCGCGTGAGGACTTGAAATTCCGCGTCGGCGGGATCATGGAAATTCCATGACCGCCGACGCTTCGCAGTATTCGGAATTCTCCCTTTTCGCCGGCCGCCTCGCCGACGCCGCGCGCGTCGAGACGCTGCCGCGCTTTCGCGCCGGGTCCGCCGTCGTCAACAAGGCGGGGATATGGTTCGATCCCGTCACAGATGCCGATCGGGAGGCGGAGCGCGTCGTCCGGCGGATGATTTCGGCCGTCTATCCCAAGCACGGCATTATCGGCGAGGAATTTGGGGCCGAGCGCGCAGAGGCCGAATATCGCTGGGTCATCGATCCGGTCGACGGCACGCGCGCTTTTGTATGCGGCGTTTCAACATGGGCTACGTTGATCGGCCTTGAATGCGATGGCAGGCCGGCGCTCGGTCTCATCGATCAACCGTTCACGGACGAACGCTGGGTCGGTTCACTGAATGGCGCTCGCTACCGGCGCGGCGGCGAGGAGCGCGTCTGCAAGACGAGCGGCGTCACCGAACTGAAACGCGCGCGCCTGTCGACGACCGATCCCCGGCGCGAGGCGTATTTCACCAGCGAGGAAGCCGCCGCCTTCGCGGCTGTCGCTGCAAAGTCGCAAGTGGCGCGGTTCAGCCTTGATGCCTACGCTTACGGTCTTCTTGCGATCGGCGAACTCGATCTCGTTGTTGAATCAAGCCTCAAGCATCATGATTACTGCGCGCTCGTCGCGGTCGTTGAAGGGGCTGGCGGGGTTATCACCGGCTGGAAAGGCGAGCCGCTCGGTGAGTGCGCGCGGGGCCGCATTGTCGCGTCTGCAACGAAAGACTTGCATGAGGCGGCGCTTGATCTGCTGAAAGAGATTTAGCACGCGCGGCTAAATCGCGTTTTCTATTCCTCTCGAAATATGGAACACCTTGTCCTGCGGCGCTTCGAGATGCGGCACTCGGCCGGGTTTTAGGCCGAGGAGGTAGCCGCGGAGTATGCGCCCGGAAGCGCCGTGGCCGACGATGACGGATGGGCGATCGATCCCGTCCAGAAAGTCGCGAATGCGCACCGCCGCCTCGCGGTAGCTTTCGCCGCCGGGGATGGAGAAATTCCATTTGTCCCTGTCGCGCCTTTCGTGAACGCCGGGGTCTTCGGCCGCGATATCGTCATAGGTGCGCCCGTTCCAGTCGCCGAGATCGATTTCAATCAGCCGATCGTCTATCGCATAGCGCCGGCGCGGCAGGCACATCGCATCACGCGCGATTTCAAGCGTTTCTGTCGCCCGCGCGAGCGGGCTCGACACGAACGCGACGCCGTTCGGATCGGCGATAAGGGTTTTCAGTGTTTCCCCATTACGTGCGGCCTGATTGCGGCCGTTCCCGTTGAGGGGCGTATCGGAATGGCCCTGATAGCGTCGTTCGACGTTCCAGTCGGTTTCGCCGTGACGCAGGAAAAAGACTGCGTGCTTCAAGCGCACGCGCCCGCCCGGCATGCCCCGTTCGAACCAACCCCTCATGCGGGAATTATAGGTCGGACGGCCGAGCGGGGCGAGAGCTACTCGTAAGCTATCGCGCCCTGTTGCGGTTGATTGCGCCCGCATTTAGCCGGAAAATGGGGCATGGCCGATTTCATGATTGCGGTGATCGCCATCATCCTCGCGCTGATTGTCGGCGCGGCCGTCGCCTTTGGGCGCGGCCGCAACCGTTGTGCGGTGAAGCCGCGCATCGAAGATTAGCGCGCGAGCGCGTCTTCAATCAGCTTCGACGTCGCCTGCGCGCCGTAGATTTTCGCGAACGGCCCCATGCGCGGCCCTTCCGACTGGCCGAAGACGATCTCATAGATCGCCGTAAACCAGTTGCGTATGTTCTTCTCATAGCCGTTCGCCTTACCGGCGTCGAATGTCGCCGTCTGGTAAGCGTCTTCCTCCGCGCCGTCGCCGATCTCTTTCAGCTTCCGCGCCAGGTCGGAGAGCGCCGAGCGTTCCTGTTCCGTCGGCTGACGATATTTCTTTTTCGGCTCGACGAAGTCTTTGTAATAGCGCGCGGCGTATCCGGTCAGCGCGTCCGCTGCTGCGAGTGCTGCGACGTTCGCATTCGGCCTGTATTTTCGGATGAAGCCTTTCAGAACTTCCGCGTCTCCGCCGACGGCGTTCACCAGCGTCAAAAGCATTGCGAAAGAGACGGGCGTCGTCGTTTCGGGCGGTTCGCCGTTGTGGATATGCCATGCGGGATTATCGAGCGCTTTCGCACCTTCCTGCGCCGGGTATTTTTCGACATGGCTCCAATATTCGTCGAGCGTCTTCGGGATGACGTCGAAATAGAGCTTCTTCGCAGATTTTGGGTTCTGGAACATGAAAAGCGACAGGCTTTCCGGCGACGCGTAGGTCAGCCATTCCTCGATCGAAATACCGTTGCCTTTTGTTTTTGAAATTTTCTTGCCCTGCTCATCGACAAAAAGCTGAAAATTGAAACCGGCCGGCGGCTCGCCGCCGAGCGCCTTGACGATCTTGTTCGACAGACGCACCGATTCCGTCAGATCCTCGCCCGCCATTTCATAATCGACGCCGAGCGCGAACCAGCGCCCCGCCCAGTCGGCTTTCCATTGCAGCTTCGTATTGCCGCCGCCGACCGATGTCTTCACTTTCTTGCCGTCTTCGTCTTCAAAAACGATCTCGCCCTTTTTCGCGTCGATTTCGAGCATCGGCACATAGAGGACGCGTCCTGTTGTCGGCGAAATCGGCAGGATCGGCGAATAGGTTTCGCGTCGCTCCTCGCCAAGCGAAGGAAGCATGATCTCCATCAGCGCGTCGTAACGCTCAAGGACGCGGATCAACGTCGCGTCGAATACGCCCGACCGGTAGCACTCGGTCGATGAGACGAATTCATACTCAAAACCAAACTGGTCGAGGAATGCGCGCAGTTTTGCGTTGTTGTGATGCGCAAAGCTTTGGTGACTGCCCCACGGATCAGGGACGACCGTCAGCGGTTTTTGCAGATATTGCGCCAGCATTTCCTGATTCGGCAGGTGCGGCGGCACTTTGCGCATGCCGTCCATGTCGTCGGAAAAAGAGATGAGGCGCGTCTTCCGTCCGGTCATCAGTTCGAAGGCGCGTCGCACCATGGTTGTGCGCGCAACCTCGCCGAAAGTGCCGATATGCGGCGGGCCCGACGGGCCGTAGCCCGTTTCGAAGATGACGACGCCCTCATGTCCGATCCGTTTCAGTCGCGCTTCGAGCTTGCGCGCCTCCTCGAACGGCCAGGCTTTGGCGGCGGCGATCTCGTCGGGGCTGAAGGTGCGGGCTGTCATATGCTGTCGGGTTCATTTTCGAAAGAAAGAACCCTCTAATGCTTTTTTCATGGAAAGAAACCAGTCGGGCGCGAATTTCCGACGCGCGCCGCGGTTGCCGCGCGCAGGCGCCCTCGCTAGGTTGCGCGCATTGTAACAATAGAAATTGAAGGACCCGCATTCATGGCCGACGCCGCCCCGAAACTGACGCCGCAGGAAGCTGTCATCTATCTGATGGTGATGGCCTCCGCTTCAGACGGGCGCATGTCTGAACGGGAATTGAGGTCGATCGGCCGGGTCGTCCGGTCGTTTCCGCTTTTTTCCGCCGAGGATGAGGCGAGCCTGGTCGAAATGTCCGAGGCGTGCGGTGAGCTGATGTCGTCTGAGGGCGGCCTGCACAAGGTGCTTGCGGCCGCCGCCGCGGCGCTTCCCAGCCATCTCGGCGAGACCGCTTACGCCGCCGTCGTCGACGTCATCACGGCGGATGAAAATCTCGAGATGACGGAAATTCGCGTCCTTGAACTCATCCGCACGGCGCTTCATGTCGATGATGACGGAGCGGAGGCGATTGAGCGGGCTGCGCGCGCGCGCCACATGACGATCGACAACGTCTAGCGTGCCTGACGATCCTCGCGCCTAGCCGAGCACGACATAGCAGACGCCGGCGACCACAATCGCGACAATGATGTTGAGGACCGCGCCCTCGCGCGACATCTGCGCAATCGTGACGCGTTCCGTCGCGTAGATAATGGCGTTCGGCGCCGTCGCAACCGGCAGCATGAACGCGCAGGAGCACGAAACGACGGCGGGGATCATCAACAGTTCCGGCGCGAGCCCCGCGCCGACGGAAACGGCGGCGAGCACGGGCATCAGCAGGTTCGCCGTCGCAGTGTTCGACGTGATCTCAGTAAGGAATGTCACCGCAAGGCATATTCCCAGCATCATCCAGAACGCCGGCAGGGACGCGACGCCGGCGAGCGCATCGCCGATGACGGCGTCAAGCCCGCTCGCGCGGAAGGCGCTCGCGATGCAGATGCCGCCGGCGAATAGCAGCAACATGCCCCAGGGAATATCGCCAGCCGCCTTCCAGTCGAGAAGCGCGCCGCCCTTGCCGTTCGGGATGAGGAACATCGCAACGACTGCGCCGACCGCTACCGTCGCATCCCCCGCGCCCGGCATGTTCAGAAGGCCGCTCCAGCCGCCGAAAGGCTCTGTGCGGGTGATCCAGAAAAACATTGCGCCGGCGAACACCATGAGCGTGCGCGCCTCGTCCTTGCGCCATGGGCCGGCGTCGGGAAGGGTCGGCGCCGTCACGCCTTTCAAATTGCGCGTCAGCCAGAGCCCCATCAGCGGCACGCCGATGGCGACGATCGGGACGCCGACCTTCATCCAGCGCAAAAAGGAATATTCCTCTCCGGTCGCTTTTTCGTAAGCGTCCGCGAAGATGAGGTTTGGCGGCGTGCCGATCAGCGTTCCCGCGCCGCCGAGAGATGACGCATAGGCGATCCCAAGAAGAAGCGGCGCAGCGAGACGCTTGTCGCTTTCCCGTGCGAGAATGGCGAGCGCCATTGTCGACAGCATCAAGGTCGTCGCGGAATTGGATATCCACATCGACAGGACCGCCGCTGCAAACATGAAACCGAGAATAAGGCTCCCGCCGGACGCGCCGACAAGGCGGATCATGTAGAGCGCAAGTCGCTCATGCGCGCCTGACCGCTCAAGGCTCTTCGACAGCATGAAGGACGCCATGAGGAGGATGATGACGAAAGAGCCGAGCGCGGCGGCCGCCTCTTTCTCGTCAAGAACCCCAGCGAGCGGGAAGGCGAGAAAGGGGATCATGGAGGAGGCAGGGATCGGTATCGCCTCGGTCATCCAGAAGGCGGCGGTCAGCGCGGTGATCGCGATCGTCCAGACGATCGCCTCGGAAAATCCGCTTAGCGCAGCGAGCCCGCCGCCGGCGGCGGCGAAAAGAACGCCGCCGAAGATACGCGCCCATTTCATGGCGGCGGATTAAGGCGCGTTTGCGCGGCGCTGTCCAGATTGCCGCTGCGATGAGGTTGCGCCCTTGAATCCGCCTTGCCGCGCGCAGCGCTTCGCGATAGGCGAACGTCATGACGGCGATCTACAAGATCATGGGCGAAGCAGATTGGCGCACGGCGATGGGAACGGGCTTCGTGTCGCCGGCGGACGTCGACCGCCGCGACGGATACATTCATCTGTCAGCGGAGGAACA
>JAGRED010000004.1 GCA_020446725.1 Parvularculaceae bacterium
CCGCGGTGACCGAAATGCTTCACATCAACGACCTTACCTATCGCATCGAGGGAAGGCCTCTCTTCGAGCAGGCGACGGCCGCCATTTCGGGGACATGGAAAGTCGGTTTCATCGGCCGCAACGGGACCGGCAAATCGACGCTGCTCAAGCTGATCAAGGGCGAATTGCACCCCGACGATGGGGAAATCGTATTCCAGAGCCGGCGCAGGCTCGGCGGCGTCGAACAGGAAGCGCCGTCTTCGTCCGCCGCGCTCATCGACATCGTCCTCGGTTTTGACGAGGAGCGAAACGCGTTGCTGGGTGAGCTTGACGGCGAGGCGAGCCCCGAACGCATTGCGGACATCCACGCCCGTCTCAACGACATCGACGCGCATTCGGCGGAAGCGCGCGCCGCCGCCATTCTCGCAGGGCTCGGATTTTCTTTCGCCGACCAGAAGCGGCCCGCCAGCGATTTCTCAGGCGGCTGGCGCATGCGGGTCGCGCTCGCCGGCGTTCTCTTTTCTGCGCCCGACCTTCTACTGCTCGACGAGCCGACAAACTATCTCGATATCGAAGGCGCGATTTGGCTTGAGAATTTCATCAAGCGGTATCCCTATGCGGCGCTGATTGTCAGCCACGACCGGGACTTCCTCAACCGCACGGCGACGCACATTCTCGCACTCGAAAACCGAAAGCTCGCAGTCTCAGCCGGCGACTACGACACCTATGAACGAAAGCGCGCCGAAGCGCGCGCCAATGCGCTCGCCTTCCGGTCAAGGCAGGAAGCCCAGCGGCGTCACATGCAGGCATTCATTGACCGGTTTCGCGCAAAAGCCTCAAAGGCGAAACAGGCGCAGAGCCGGATCAAGGCGCTTGAAAAAATGCAGCTGGTCGCCGAGCCGGTTGAAGAACGAACGACCGGCTTCACGTTCAAGAACCCGAAACCGATGGCGCCGCCGATCGTCCGGCTTGTCGATGCGGACCTTGGTTATGACGCGGCCGCGCCCGTGCTGCGCAAGGTCAATCTCCGCATTGATCAGGACGACCGGATCGCCATCCTCGGTCCCAACGGCGAAGGGAAAACCACGCTCGTCAAATCGATCGCAGGTCGGCTCGACCTTCTCGGCGGGGATATTTTCAAGCACAAAAAGCTCGACGTCGCCTATTTCTCCCAGCACCAGCTTGATGAGCTTGAGGCCGCCGGCACGCCCTACAGCCATGTGCGCGCGCTGATGCCGGACGCGAGTGAGGCGCAGACAAGAAGCGCGGCGGCGGCGCTCGGCTTCAGCGCCGACAAGGCGGACACGCGCGTTGAAAACCTTTCGGGCGGTGAGAAAGCCCGGCTGCTGCTCGGGCTGATCACCTTCAACGGCCCTCACCTCATCATCCTCGACGAGCCGACGAACCATCTGGACATTGATGCGCGCGCGAGCCTGTCGCAGGCGCTCAATGATTATTCCGGCGCCGTCATCATGATCACGCATGACGCGCATCTAGCGGGCGCCGTCGCCGACCGGCTCTGGCTCGTCAAGGACGGGAAGCTGAAACCGTTCGAGGGGGACATAGAAGACTATCGAACGCTCATTCTCGATGCGCAAAGAACGCCCGCTGCGGACGCAACCAGAAAGCCGCAGGATGCGCGCGCGACAGCGCGGCAGTCGGCGGCCGCGCAGCGCGAAACGCTGGCGC
>JAGRED010000055.1 GCA_020446725.1 Parvularculaceae bacterium
CCGAATCACGCACTGCGCAATCGAAGCCCTGTGAGGCGAGCGTCGAGGCGAGTTCGGCCGCCCGCGCCCGGCAATAATCCTTGTCCATATTCGCGTAATAGGGAACCGAAGCGTCCGCCCCGCCGGCGCGCGTGTAAACGACGTCGCACGCCGTCCCGACCGTTCCCGGCGTAACGACCTCGATCGTGCGCTGATCGCTTTCCTTGCTGCAGACTTCCGCGCGCTCAATCTCCGCCGCGACGTCGGTCGCGGCGATTGAAGCGGCGGCGAGAAAGGCAGCGATTCTCATGGCCCCCTCCATGGCGAACACCCGCGCCATAACGTTATTTACGCGCGTGCGTAAAGAGCCGCTTATTTTCTCATTCTCATCATGAAAAGACAGTTACTCAATCGGCGAGATTTTTAACGGCTGAAATCAACACTTTGGAGCGCGTCGTTAACGCCGGTCGAGAATGAACAATTCGCAAGCGTGTTCGTTGCGGTCGGATTTCTCGATTCGCCGGACAAACAGCCGATTCCAGTCTTCGGGCTCAATCTGTGGAAAACGCGCATCTCCGTCGATGTCCGCGTCGACAGCCGTCAGATAGATGCGATCAGCAAGCGGAAGCGTTTCGGCGTAAATTTCAGCGCCGCCAATGATGAATATTTCATCGGCGCCCATATCGCCCGCCGCCTCAGCGCCGCGCCGCAAAGCGTCCTCGATCGAGCGAACGACGATGACCCCTTCCCTCGGCGCCATGATCCGGCTGACGACGATATTCGCGCGGCCGGGAAGCGGCTTGCCGATGCTGTCAAATGTGCGCCGCCCCATGATGATCGGCTTGCCGGTCGTCAGCGAGCGGAACCATTTCAGGTCGTCGGAAATTTTCCAGGCGAGCCCGCCATCTCGGCCGATGACGCCGTTGCGCGAAACGGCGACGATGAGCGCGAGCCGCATCAGCCCCGTCCGGCGAGATCGACGAGCGCCGGTCCTGTCAGCCGGTAAACCGTCCACTCGTCCATCGGAAGAGCGCCCAGCGATTTATAGAAAGCGATCGAGGGCGCATTCCAGTCGAGCACGGACCATTCAAGACGGCCGCAGTCATTCTCAACCGCAATCGCAGCCAGCCTCGCCAGAAGCGCCTTGCCGATCCCTTTTCCGCGATGCGTTTCCCGGACGAAGAGGTCTTCAAGATAGACCCCATGCCTGCCGAGAAATGTTGAAAAATTGAAAAAATAAAGGGCAAAGCCGCAAGGCGCGCCTTCCCATTCGGCGATCAGCGCAAAGACTTTCGGGTTTTCGCAGAACAGCGCGCGCTCGATGTCATCGACGGAAGCGACCACGTCATCCGCCAGCTTTTCATACACGGCGAGCTCGCCAATAAAGCGCAGGATGAGCGCGGCGTCTTCCCGCTCGGCTTTTCGAATGTTGAGCGTCATACCGCGATCGGCGCCTTTATGGTTGGTTGCGCGACATAGTCCTCGATCCTGATATCGTCAAAAACAAAATCGAACACGCTTTTCACGTCTGGATTGAGAGACAAACGCGGCAGCGGACCCGGCTTGCGTTTCAATTGCTCGCGCGCCTGATCGAAATGATTGTGGTATAGATGCGCGTCGCCGAGCGTGTGAACGAAATCGCCCGGCTCCAAGCCGACAGATTGTGCGACCATATGGGTCAAAAGCGCATAGGAGGCGATGTTGAACGGCACGCCGAGAAACACGTCCGCCGAGCGCTGGTAGAGTTGGCAGGAAAGCCGGCCCTTCGAGACGAAGAACTGAAAGAGACAATGGCATGGCGGCAGCGCCATATCGGCGATTTCGGCGGGATTCCAGGCACTGACGACAAGACGCCGGGACGTCGGATTTTTCTTCAGCTCGCTGATGACCCATGACAGCTGGTCGATCGTCGCGCCGTCCTGCGCCGGCCAGGACCGCCATTGGCGCCCATAGACCGGACCAAGCTCGCCGTTTTCATCCGCCCACTCATCCCAGATGGTGACGCCGTGTCGGTTCAGATAGGCGATGTTGGTGTCGCCTGCGATGAACCACAAAAGTTCGTGGATGATGGATTTCAGGTGCAGCTTTTTTGTCGTCAGCAGGGGGAAACCGTCGGCGAGATCGAATCGCATCTGATAGCCGAAGATCGCCCGCGCGCCGGTGCCGGTCCGTTCCGGTCTGTCATCCCCCTCCTCAAGAACGCGTTCGAGAAGGTCCAGATATTGTCTCATGGCCTGCGAATCTCCTGCCGGCCGGCAGAATACCGGCCCTCTTCGCCCCTGTCGCGGCTGAAGCCGCCGCGCCTCGGCCTGGCGCGGCAGATGTGCTAGGTTTCGCCGCAAGGGGCCGGGGTATGGCGGAAGAGACCAAAACACAAGCGGCGGCGATGACGGCCGAGAGCGGGCGCGGGCTAGGGCTTTTAAGCCTGCTCGTCGGCCTCGCGACCGGCGGCGCGGCGTACTGGATCACCGATCGGTGGATCGACGCCTCAACGCCCTCCCCGCTTTCGGTCACCGTCCTGTTGACGATTACGTCTTTTGCCGCGGGCTGGCTTCTATTGTCGGAGCGGCGTGATTTCATCCGCCCGATTTTTCCTGCGGCGATCATTGCATCAGTCATCGCCCTTCCGACCTGGCATATCATGCGAACCGGTTCAGCAGCCGACGGCTCGCTCGACGCCTTTCCGATAGGGTTCTGGTTCGTCGTTTCTGCGCCGCTTGCTTTTTACCTGATGCTGACGCTGGCGAAAGCATCGCTTGAGACGGGAACGCCGCCGAAATATCCGTCGGTCTATTTTCACGGGCTGACCCTGCCGCTCGTCGCCGCCGGCGCAAAAATCTTCGCAGGGCTTTCGCTTGTCCTCCTGTTCGCTTGGGCGGCGCTCCTGAAACAAATGGATGTCCGCTTTTTCTCCGAGCTTTTTGACGAGCCGTGGTTCATCCTGCCGTTTCTCGGCGCCGTCGGCGGTCTTTCGATCGCGATGATTCGCGGACAGCAGGCGGTGCTCGGCGCGTTGCGCTTCGTGCTGTTGTTGTTTTCGCGGATCGCCATGCCGATCATGGCGCTGTTCTCGATCACCTTTCTTGCGGCGCTCGCGTTGAAAGGCCCGGGCGCCATTCTGAACGCCGATATGTTTTTCGGACGGCCCGCCGCGGTCATATTGTTCCTCGCCTTTTCCGGCATGCTGATATTCAACGGCGTCTATCAGAACGGAGAAGGCGCGCCCCCGCCCGCGTGGCTGCGCCTTTCGACCGCTGTCGCGATTGCGCTTTTTCCCGTCTACACGGGGCTTGCCGCCTATGGCGTGTGGACGCGCATCGCGGAATACGGCCTGACGCCGCCACGCATCGGCGGCTGCGCGATGACGATGCTCGCCTTCGCCTACAGCCTTGTGCTGATTGTCGGCCTTATTACGGAAGCGAACTGGCGCGCGCAAAAATGGATGCCGATGACGGCGCCGCTCAACACGCTCATGGCGACATCGTGGGTCGTCGTTCTCGTCGGGCTTTCATCGCCGCTCGTCAACATGTGGGCGATAAGCGCGCAAAGCCAGGAACGCCTGCTTCTATCCGGTCAGGTCGATGCTGAAAAATTTGATTTCGGTTATTTGAAATTCAGGCTCGGCGCTTATGGCGACGCCGCGCTTGCCCGCATTGAACAGGCGGACCACCCGCAATCGGATATCATCCGGCGCGAAATCGACCGCGTCAGATCCGTCGAAACCTATTGGGAATATCAAAATCCGGAACTGGCGATCGGCGAGCCGGAAATGACGGCCGCCGATCCGTCCGGCGCGAATAACGACGCCGCCACATCGCAGCCCGGTCCCGCCGATCTTGAATTCAATCCCGAAGGCGCGCCCGACGACGAATAGTCCGCCATTCCGGCGGCGCGCTATTCAACCCTGACGGCGTCTTCGGGTTCTTTCTCACGGTCTTTTTTCGGCTTTTCCTCGCGTCGCTTAATCTTCCGGTTGGGCCCGTGATAGTCCTCGACCCCTTCGGTCAGCGCAAAGCAGGCGAGCCGAACCGAGCGCGGAATTTCGACCTTGTCGCCGTCGCGCTCGCCCTTCTCATAATACTGGATCATCCGCCGCTTCAGGCCCAGCGCCTGCGCGGCTTCCTTCTGCGATAAATCAAGAGATTTCCGCCATTTCTTAAAATCACCCGGCTCCACGACCCCACCCCTGTCAAATTCTATATTGCGGCGCACTTATTGCTCTAGCGAAAGAATGTTACAAGCCTTTGACGATTTAGCGAGAATTGTTCGCAAGCCCTTCAAATTCCGCAATTTTGGCCCTATTTTAGTCGGGCCGGCTTGCCGGCTATGGCGATAAACGGCCCGTGCAATAAGCGGATCGGACCCGGGGGCGGTACCCGGCGGCTCCACCAAAGGCTCCCGAGAGGGGTCTTCGGCGGGGCCGAAATAGGATCGACGGACGTGTAAAGACGACGCTTTCGCCCGGATGGTCTCCGTTATTGGACCAAACTCGATAGTTGCCAACGACAACTACTCGGAAGAGTTCGCTCTCGCTGCGTAATGCGGCTGAGCTGCTCACTTTGAAGTCCTGACCCTTTCCAAGGTCAGGCGGGGCCCCCCGGCGCCTGGCAACAGAAGCCGGGACCTTTCCTCCGCACGGCGACGCAGGCGAGTGGGGAATTAAATTATCGTGAATCTCTTTAAACAGCTTGAAATCATGCGATCAGGGGTCGGCGTTCCGCCGGTCATCTGCGCTGATTGTTTACTTGCGCGGCGCGGAACCGCTGCTAATGAGGTCGAGATTATTCGGACGAGGGTCGATTGAAAGACGTCGAGATTGATTACGACTTCCTGACGCAGCAGGCGCTGAAGCGTGTCGTGCGCGACGTTCTTGTGATGACGGAAGAGCTCGGCGCAGCGCCTGGCGATCACCATTTCTACATCGAATTCGAAACGCAGGCGGACGGCGTCCTCATCCCGGAGGATCTCGTCGTCGCCTATCCCGCGCGCATGACGATCGTCTTGCAACACCAATTCGACGACCTCGAAGTTCGCGACGAAGAATTCGCCGTAACATTGTGGTTCAAGGGAAAGCAGGCGCGTCTGACGGTTCCCTTCGAAGCGGTCACAAGCTTCGCCGATCCGAGCGTGCAATTCGGCTTGCGCTTTGACGCGGCCCAGCGCGAAGAGCCTTTCGAGAACGACGCCGAGCCGGCGGCGCCGGAAAGCGACGCCCAGCCGAGCGCCGCGGTGCTCCAGCTCGACGCCTTCCGGAAGAAATAGCAGCGCCCTCCGACCGCCGATAACGCAATGGCTTCAGCGCCGACAGGCCGTCGGCGACGTTCTTGCCCAATGGGCCTCGCGAGGATAAACCGGCGCCGCATGCCGGAGGCCGACGCGATGACCAAAACCCGCACTGAAACAGATACTTTCGGACCGATTGAGGTCGATGCTTCGCGCTATTGGGGCGCCCAGGCGGAGCGTTCCCGCGGCAATTTCAAGATCGGTTGGGAAAAGCAGCCGGCGTCGATCATCCGCGCGCTCGGGATCGTCAAACGCGCGGCCGCCGAAACCAACATGGTGCTCGGCAAGCTCGACCCGAAAATCGGCGACGTCGTCGTAAAGGCGGCGCAGGAAGTGATCGAAGGCAAACTGAACGATCACTTCCCCCTGGTGGTCTGGCAGACCGGATCGGGCACGCAGTCGAACATGAACGCCAATGAAGTGATTTCAAACCGCGCGATTGAAATCCTCGGCGGCGAGATGGGTTCGAAGAAACCCGTCCATCCGAACGATCACGTCAATATGAGTCAGTCGTCAAACGACTGTTTCCCGACGGCGATGCATATCGCCTGCGCGGAGGAAATCTCGCATCGCCTGATTCCCGCGCTGAAGACGCTGCATCGCGCGCTCGGCGCCAAGGCGACCGAATGGAAAGACATCATCAAGATCGGGCGGACGCACACGCAGGACGCGACGCCGGTGACGCTGGGGCAGGAATTTTCCGGCTACGCGAAGCAGGTCGAGAACGGCGTTGCGCGGATCGAGCAGACCCTGCCCGCCTTGATGGAGCTTGCGCAGGGCGGCACGGCCGTCGGCACCGGGCTTGCGAGCCCCAAGGGTTTCGATGTCGCCGTCGCAAAGCGCATCGCCGAGCTGACAAAACTCCCCTTTACGAGCGCGCCGAACAAGTTCGAGGCGCTCGCCGCGCATGATGCGATGGTGATGAGCCACGGCGCGATCGCCACCGTCGCAGCGTCTCTTTTCAAGATCGCAAATGATATCCGCTTCCTAGGCTCGGGTCCCCGATCGGGCCTTGGCGAACTCGCGCTGCCCGAAAACGAGCCGGGTTCCTCGATCATGCCGGGCAAGGTCAACCCGACGCAGTGCGAAGCGCTGACGCAGGTCTGCGCGCATGTCATGGGCAATAACGCCGCGATCGTTTTCGCCGGCAGCCAAGGCCATTTCGAACTCAACGTCTTCAACCCGATGATGGCTTATAATTTTCTCCAGTCTGTTCAGCTGATCTCGGATGCGGCGGAATCGTTCACCTATAATTGCGTCGTCGGCATCGAGCCGCGACTCGACAATATCCGGAAAGGGCTGGACCAATCGCTGATGCTCGTAACGCCCTTGAAGGAAAAATACGGCTATGACCGAGCCGCCAAGATCGCCAAGACCGCGCACAAGAACGGCACGACGCTGCGCGAAGAAGCGATCAAGGACGGAATTCCCGCAGAAGATTTTGACGCGATCGTCCGCCCGGAAAAAATGATCGGACCAAGCTGACACGCCGCGGATCACTCAGCCGCAGGCCACTCAAAGGGATCGCTACACATGAAAAATCGCTGGGCTGACAAGGATGCGGCGGCGATCATCGAATCCTGCCGCAAGGCCGGCGTCAACGAGGACGTCGCGCTGCGCGTTTACACAAGTCGTCTCATCGGCGTCGAACCGGAACTTGTGATCCATGGCGGCGGCAACACCTCCGTCAAAACGCAGATGAAAGATTTTCTCGGCGTCGAGCAGTCAGTCATTTGCGTGAAAGGAAGCGGCTGGGATCTCGCAACGATCGAAGCCCCCGGCTTGCCCGCTCTTCTCCTCCATCCGCTGCACGCTGTTCGTCAGCGGGAAACGCTGTCTGACGAGGACATGGTGCGGTTCCAGAGGCTCAATCTCCTCGATCCGTCATCGCCCAACCCCTCCGTTGAGACGCTCCTTCACGCCTTCCTGCCGCATAAATTCGTCGATCACACGCACGCGACAGCGATCCTTGCCCTTTCCGACCAGAAAAACGGCCTGGAGATTTGCCGGAAAGCGTTCGGCGCACGCGTCGCCATCGTTCCCTATGTGATGGCGGGCTTTCAACTCGCAAAAAAAACCGCCGCCGCCTTTGAAGCCGATCCTGATGTCGTGGGCATTCTTCTTGAAAAGCACGGGCTTTTCACCTTCGGCGATACGGCGAAACAATCATACGATCGCATGATCGAACTCGTGACGCTCGCTGAGACGGCGATTGAGGCTGCGCCGAAATGGACGCCGAAACCGATCGCGACGAAGAACGCCGCAACGCCCGCCGATGTCATTCCGGTCATTCGCGGCGCCTGCGCGGAAATGCGCGAAGACGGCGCACACCAGCGGCTCATCGCCGACTTTCGCACCTCCGAACAGATCCTCGGTTTTGTGAATGGCGAAACCCTCGGCGATTACGGCGCGCGCGGCGTGGTGACGCCTGACCACATCATCAGAACCAAGAACCACTATCTGATCACTGATTTCCCGGCTGCGGGCGCGATCGATGAATTTCAGAAAAGCGTAAAGCGGGCAATCGATACCTATCGCGCCGACTATGATCGGTATTTCAAGGACAACAACGCACGGCTTGGCGGAACGAAAACGAAGCTTGATTCCGCGCCGCGCGTCGCGCTCATTCCCGGCGTCGGGCTTATCGGCATGGGCGTTTCAGCAAAGGAAGCGATGATCGCCGCCGATCTCGCTGAAATCACCATCGACACCGTGATCAAGGCCGAACGCGTCGGCGCTTTTGACCCACTTCCGCCTGCCGACCTGTTCGATATGGAATACTGGTCGCTTGAGCAGGCGAAACTCGGACAGGCGAAGCCGAAGCCGCTCGCCGGCCAGGTCGCCGTCGTCACCGGCGGCGGCGGCACGATCGGCGCGGCGACCGCCGCGCTTTTCGCGGCGAACGGCGCAGAAGTCGCCCTGCTCGATCGCGATGCGGACGCCGCGTCGCGCGCGGCCGCCGAGATCGGCAAGACGGCGTTCGCAGTTCAGTGCGACCTGACGGACGAGGTCTCAGTCAAATCCGCGTTTGACGCTGTCGCAAGGCGGTTCGGCGGCGTCGACATTCTCGTCTCAAACGCCGGGGCGGCGTGGGAATCGATGATCGCCGACATGGACGACGCGCTTCTCAGAAAGAGCTTCGAGATCAATTTCTTCGCGCATCAGCGCGCGGCGCAGGCCGCCGTGGCGATCATGAAAAGGCAGGGAACGGGCGGCGCGCTGCTGTTCAACGTTTCCAAGCAGGCGGTCAATCCGGGTGAGAATTTCGGCGCTTACGGCCTGCCGAAAGCGACGACATTATTCCTTGTTCGCCAATATGCGCTTGAATGCGGCAAGGACGGCATACGCGCCAATGCGGTGAACGCCGATCGCATCCGGTCCGGGCTTTTGACGGATGAGATGATCGCCAAGCGTTCGAAGGCGCGCGGCGTGTCGGAGACCGCGTATACGCGTTCGAACTTGTTGCAGCGCGAAGTGACTGCCGAAGACGTCGCACAAGCTTTTCTGCATCACGCGCTCGCGCTCAAGACGACGGGCGACGTCACAACAGTCGACGGCGGCAATGTCGCCGCCATGATGCGATAGCAACGGTCTAGCGACGCTCGGGGTAGAGCGAGAGAAGCCCTTCTTCGCTCGCCCTGCAGACGCCGCGTTCCGTCACAAGACCGGTGACGAGACGCGCGGGCGTGACGTCGAAAGCGTAATTGGCTGCGCGGCTTCCGGAGGCGACAATCTCGACCGTTTCGATCGCGCCGGACGCGGTGCGCCCGGTCATGCGTGTCACTTCATCCGAATGGCGTTCTTCAATCGGTATGTCCCGAACGCCGTCCGCGATGGTCCAGTCGATCGTCGTGTGCGGCAGGGCGACGTAGAAAGGCACGCCATTGTCATGCGCGGCGAGCGCTTTCAGGTAGGTGCCGATCTTGTTCGCCACATCGCCGTTTCTTGCGGTGCGGTCCGTGCCGACGATGCACATGTCGACCATGCCCTTCTGCATCAGGTGGCCGCCGGCGTTGTCGACGATCACCGTATGCGGAACGCCGTGCGCGCCTAGTTCGAACGCGGTTAGCGAGGCGCCCTGATTGCGCGGCCGCGTTTCATCGACCCAGACATGAATGTCGATCCCTTTGTCATGCGCCATATAGATCGGCGCCGTCGCCGTGCCCCAATCGACGGTCGCGAGCCAGCCGGCGTTGCAATGGGTCAGGATATTCACCGGGCCTTTCTTGCGGGCGGCGATTTGTTCGATGATCTGAAGGCCGCTGCGGCCGATGCCTTTCGATATCTCGACATCTTCATCGCAGATGTCTTCGGCCCGTTCGAGCGCCGCCGCGGCGCGCGACGCCGGCGGCAAATGCGAAACCGCCGCCGCGATTTCCCCGATCGCCCAGTTGAGATTAACGGCGGTCGGCCGGGTCCGCGCGAGGCGCTCTGACGTACGCGTCAGGCCCGCATCGCTCGCATCTTCGGCAAGGCCCAGAAACATGCCATAGGCGGCCGCAGCGCCGATGCACGGCGCGCCCCGAACCTGCATCGTTTCAATCGCCACCGCGGCGTCTTCCAGCGATTGAAGGCGGACGATCCTCACCTCGAAAGGCAGCCGCGTCTGGTCGATAATTTCCGCCGCCCGCCGGTCTTGGGACGTCCAGACGGTCCGGTAGGATTTGCCGTTGATTTGCATTAGGTCCCTCTCTCCCGCGCCATGCAAGCACGGCGCCCGGGCCGCCGCAACTCGCTCGAATTGCTGGTCCGGGATTTGCTCAATAGGTTGTTAACGCGGCATCCGCCCGTCCGTTACGAGCCGACACAGTCACCAGGGAATTCAAAATGTCCGAGAGTAAATCGCCGAGCCAAACGCGTCTCATTTTGGCGCAGTTTCTCTTCGCCCACGGGATCGATATCGAGGCGCTCTACAAAGCCCTCGGCGCCGAAATCGCCGATTGCGACGCAGAGGCCGTATCGCACATGGCCGGGATCATCGACGGCGTCACGCTCGCGACGCAGAAGATAAAGACCCACGGCCTCGACAACTGGGCCAGGAACTAGTCTGTCGTTCCGGCGCGCGTCCTGTTAGAACGCGCCATGCCCAAACGATCGATCAGCATCAAGAGGCATCGCACGTCGATCGCCCTTGAGAAAGAATTCTGGGATGCGCTCGACGCCGCCGCGGAACACCGCCGCGTCAGCCTTCCAAGTCTTATCGCCGAAATTGATCAGTCGCGCCTTAAAGCAGCGCCGCCGCCGGGATTGGCGTCGGCGCTGCGCGTTTTCGTCCTTAAGGAAACGCAGCTGTCAGGCGTTGGCGACAAGGCCGACTGACGGCCTGCCGAGAACCAGTTGCGCGTAAAGGCGCGTCACCTCTTCGGCGTAGCCGCGCATGATCGGGCGCACCTGCGCAAATCCGTCGACTTCCGCAGCGCGCGCCAGAAGCGTCGCAAAACGGGGCCGCACCGGCTCGCGCTGCGGATCGCTCCAGCGAGCGAGCGCACGCGCAGTCGCAAGACGCGACCAGAAGGCGCGCGCGCCCTTGAGCGTTTCCGCCACTTCAACGCATATGATGCCCGCCCGCGCCATATGATCGAGCGCTTCATCAGGCTTGACCGTCTGAAGCGTCGGCTGTGCGCCGGCATGGCGGTAGATGAGTGTCGAGATGATCAATTCGACATCGAACAGGCCGCCTTCGGACTGTTCAAGATCCCAAGGCGATCCGGCCCGATCACGACGCAGACGCTGGGCGCGCGCGCGATCAAGATCGCGAAGGAGAATTTCAGCGCGCTTCGGATTGGCGACCGCGCCCCGCAAGGCGACGACGGCGGCGGCCTGCATTTTCTCCGGGCCGGCGATCACTCGCGCGCGGGAAAGCATGATCTGATCCTGGGCAATCGCTTCCGACTGGATGAAAGATTTCAATTGCGCGACCTGCGGCGCAAGCGGACCGGCGATGCCGCCAGGGCGATGCGCTACATCGGGAGAAACCGCGAACATCCCCTCCCCGAAACCGCCGAGGTGTTCAATGAACGTGCGCGCGATCGTTTCCGTCGTCTCGCCGGCGCCCGCGCCGGCGATGAAGCCGAGCGGCGTTACATAGCCGGGAATGCCGCGCGCCGGACCGTCGAAGACATGCAGCGCAATTTCGGCTTTCGCATCAATCTCGCGATGGGCGGCGTCAAATATTTTTTGGAGCGCCGTGTTATGAACCGCTTCCAGAGACGATGCGGCGGCGTCAAAGCCCATATCGCCGGCGGCGGCGCACAGCGCGATGCGCGCGATCTGTTCCTTTCGCCAGCCGATGACGCCGTCAACGCCCGCTTTGTCCTTCGGCGGCGCGTGTCGCGCCAGCCATTCGCGGCCTGATTTCGGCGTTTCCGTTCCGCGCGGTTCGAACAGTGTCGAGCATGTCTCGCTGCTTTCGATGAGCGGCTCGATCGCAGCGCCAAAGCAGCCAAGCGCGTCAATGAGGCCGTCGCGAACGCCCGACCGCGTGCTCGAATGCACACGCTGAACGCTTCCTTCCTCGACCTTCAGCAGACGGTCGAACAGGCGCACCGCTTCATCGGGGTGCTGCGTTTCGCCGAACGCGGTCAACAGGCCCGGCGCGATTTCAGAAAAGCGCGCGTCGCCGCCGGTCGCGCAAAGGTCCGCCCAGCCGTCGATGACGCTTGAAAGATTGGCGCCGTTCCGAAAGCCGAGATCTTCGAGTTTGTCGACATCATCCGGATTGCGTTCGGCGGTGCGGAAACGTGCGAAGTCGGCGCGCGGCCCTTCCAGAAGGCGCGTCAACGCATTGCGCGCATCGGCGATAGCGCCGTCCCGCGCCGCGGCGAGCGAGCCGTAATCGGAATAGCCGCAAAGCGAAGCGAGAGCGCTCTCCTCATCGGGCG
>JAGRED010000005.1 GCA_020446725.1 Parvularculaceae bacterium
CGAGGGTTCGACACCGAAGAATTCAAGCGTTTCCTTTGGGCGCCGCGCCGCGTCGCGCGCGCGGTCCTCAGGGCTCCGACGCTCATCGGCGAGCGCCGCATCGAGAAGGGCGCCGCTGCTCGGCGCCTCGGCCGCGGCTTCGCTCGCCGTTCCGGCCGTTTGGGCCCCGCCGCAGGCGGCGAGGGCGAGAGCGGCGGTGAAAGCGCTGAAAATCGTCTTTCGCATGAATCAGGTCCCCGTTGAATCAGGCCCCCGTGGTAGCACGCTCCTTTCGGGCGCCGAAACCCGGCTGGCGACCTCTTGAACAGGCGTTATCAGCCCCTACCTAAACGCCATCGGAGGCCGATCGGCTCCGATGCGACCCGCGCCGGTCCCGCAGGGGACGGCGTCAAGGTTCGCGAACCCTTGCTTCTCGAAGGAGGAAAAAATGCGCAGTTACGATCTCACCCCCCTCTATCGCTCCACCGTAGGCTTTGACCGCATGTTCGATCTTATCGACACTCTCGGCAAATCCGAAGCCGGCGGCTACCCACCCTACAATATCGAGCGCGTCGATGAAGACCGCTATCGCATCACGCTTGCGGTGGCCGGTTTCTCGGAAAGCGACCTCGACATCGAAATTCACGAGAATACGCTGAAGGTCGTCGGAACGCGCCCTGACACGGACGAGGCGCGCACCTATCTGCATCAAGGCATTGCGGGCCGTTCATTCGAGCGCCGCTTTGAGCTCGCCGATCATGTGAAGATCGACGGCGCGAGCCTCGTCAACGGCCTGCTCAATGTCGAGCTGCGCCGCGAGGTTCCCGAAGCCAAGAAGCCGCGCAAGATCGAGATCAACTCGAAAGGCGCGAAAGTCGAAGTGCTGAAGGCCTCCAACGCCGCCTAATCCCCGCGCGTCGCACGCCCCCAAGCGACGCGCTGAAGAACGCCCGCCCCATCCCCTCCCGGGCGGGCGTTTGCTATTTCACCTCGGAAATAAGCTTTTGCGCCTTGGCGTAGATTTCCGCATTGGCGGCGAGAACCGATCCCGCGTGCATCGGACGGTCGCCGCCTTCAATCTCGGTGACGATACCGCCCGCTTCGCGCACGAGGACGATCCCGGCGCCGACATCCCATGAATTAAGGCCGCGTTCCCAATAGGCGTCGAACCGGCCGGCGGCGACAAAGGCGAGATCGAGCGCAGCCGAACCGAAACGCCGAACGCCGGCGGTTTCCGACAGGGCGCTGTCGACTTCCTTCAGCGACCGCTCCCGCCCCGGCAGTCCCTTGAAGGGAAGGCCGGTCGCGAAGAGGCATTCATCGAGCGAGCGGCGCGCCGATACGCGCAGGCGCTTGTCATTCATCCAGGCGCCTTCGCCCTTTTCCGCCCAGAACAGCTCATTCGTCGCCGGATTGAAGATGACGCCCGCATAAGGCTGGCGATCGCGCTCAAGGCAGATTGAGACGGCGAACTGGGCGAGCCCATGCAGGAAGTTCGAGGTGCCGTCGAGCGGATCGACGACCCAGCGGTTCGAATTGTCGCTTCCCTCGATTTCGCCGCGCTCTTCCATGACGAAGCCGTATTTCGGCCGGCCCTTGGATAGCTCTTCGAAAATCGTCTGCTCGGCCCGGATATCCGCGGCGGAAACGAAATCGGCCGCCCCTTTTTTCGACGTCTGCAGGTTTTCAAGCTCGCCGAAATCGCGCGCCAGCCCGCGCGCCGCTTTGCGGGCGGCGTTGATCATCACGGTCATGAGGGCCGAGGCGTGCGGCATTTCTCATTCCTTGGGGAAGGGCGGCGCACCATAGCGTCGCCGAACCGGAGCGCAAGGCCCGGATCCGGGAAGAAGGACGGCCCTTTGCCGCGGGCGAACGGTTCAGTTTATGGGAAGAGCGACCATCCGTTTAAGAACCATCGCGAGCCCTTGAGCATTCCTCCCGAACCGCCGGCCGCGCCCGATCCGAAGGCGAGCCTTTCGGCGCGCGTTGCGCGAAGCGCCGGCTGGATCGTCGGCGCGCGCTTCGTGATGGGGATGTTCGGTTTTATCAATACGATCATCGTCGCGCGGATCCTCGCGCCCCAGGATTTCGGCGTCATCGCCGTCGGCCTGACGACGATGCAGATCCTGGTCAATATTTCCGATATCGGCGTCAGCCAGGCCGTCATTCGCTTCCGCGACGCTGACCGCAGGGATCTCGATACGCTGTTCAC
>JAGRED010000056.1 GCA_020446725.1 Parvularculaceae bacterium
CAGATCACGCGGGTCGATTTGTCGACGAGGATGGCCATTTCGCTCGCTTTTCCTTGGAGAAAGTCGCGAGGCTCTTTAGCGGCGCGCGCGGCGCGGGGCAACCGCTTGAGGCGGTTTCCGGCGCCCGCCTCAATTGCTAGCCTCCCAGAATGCGACGGAGGAGCAAGACATGACGGATAATGCGTTGGCCGAGCGGCGCCTTCAGATCGTTCGCGAGCATATGGAGGCCGAGAACCGGCTCGATTTCGACGCCGCGATCAACACCTTCGACCATCCGCATTACGACCTCGTCGGCGCCGGCCAGACCTTCGACGGCGAAGATGAGGTGCGCGACTATTACCGCGCCTCGCGGACGGCCTTTCCCGATCAGCGCAACGAAATCATCAGCCTGAGGATCGCGGGCGACGCCGTCATCACCGAATTCTGGCTGATGGGAACGCATGAAGGGCCGCTGAGAACGCCGGCGGGCGAGATGCCGCCGACGGGAAAGCCTTTCAGGATCAGAATGGCGGCGTTTTTCGAATTCGACGGCGAGAAAATCGCGGCCGAACGCATCTATTTCGACCGCATGTCGATGCTTGAACAATTGACGGGCGGCTGATCCCTACAGCACCGGCAGCTCGGTTTTCGTCTTGTCGGTGACCTTGTCGCCGGTGTTGAGCGTGCCGGCGTCCTCAACCATCAGGATCCAGCATTCATCCTCGGCGACGGGCATATGCTCGACATTGGCCGGCACGACGATCATGTCGCCCTCCTCCATCGCAACGTCCCATTGTTCGTCTTTGGCGCGAAAGCGCATGACGTACCGTCCCTTGACGACAAAGAAAAGCTCATCGACGCCGTCATGATGATGCCAGTCGAAGGAGCCATGGATCTTGGCGAGCCTTACTTCCTGATTGTTGACGCGCGCTGCGATATGCGGCGACCAGGGTTCAGGAATGCGGTCGAAGGCGGCTGGGATGTTGAGCTTCTTCATATCTTCACCTTGCGTCATCCCGGATGCTGCGCGGCATGAAATGACGCGCTGCTGATCCGGGATCTGCTGCAACCGTGCGCCCACTCACATTCCGGGATCCTGGACCAGCATTGCATCACTTTGTGCTGCAATGCATCCGGGATGACGCCAATCACTTGCGCGCCGGCGTGACGCGCTCGAACGCCGTCACGCGGGCGATGAATTCTTCCGGCAACGGCGCCGATTGCGTCGTCCCGGGCGACACATAGACGTAATTTAGCTTGCCGACATTCAAAAGCGCGTCATTGCGGAAGATCGCCGCGGCGACCTCCATCGATTTCGTTCCGAACCGCGCGGCGCGAATGCCGATCTCGATATCTTCGTCGAAATGCGCCGCGCCCTTGAAATCGCATTCGGCGTGCGCCGTTACGAATTGCGGCGCGTCATTCCAGCCCTTGTAGCCGAGCGCCTTCGTCCATTCCCAGATCGCGTGATCGTAATAAGCGAAATAATTGGCGTTGAAGACAATCCCCTGCGCGTCGCATTCGGCCCAACGAACGCGAAGCGAGTGAAGGAAGACGAAGTCGTCTTTGACGGCCATGCCCTATCCGACCGCCTTCACGACCTTCTGCGCGGCGTCTTCAAGATCGTCCGCCGGCGTGATGGCGAGGCCGGATTTGGCGAGGATTTCCTTGCCCTTTTCGACATTCGTTCCTTCGAGACGAACGACGAGCGGCACTTCGAGGCCGACTTCCTTCACGGCGACGACGATGCCTTCCGCGATCGTGTCGCAGCGCATGATGCCGCCGAAAATGTTGACGAGGATGCCTTTGACGTTGGGGTCGGAGGTGATGATCTTGAACGCCTCGGTCACTTTCTCTTTCGTCGCGCCGCCGCCGACGTCGAGAAAGTTCGCCGGCTCCGCGCCGTAATGCTTGATGATGTCCATCGTCGACATCGCAAGCCCCGCGCCGTTCACCATGCAGCCGATATTGCCGTCGAGCTTGACGTAGGAAAGATCGAATTCCTTCGCCTTGCGCTCATAGGGGTCTTCTTCGGTTTCATCGCGCAGCGCCGCGACATCGGCGTGGCGGAAGATCGCATTGTCGTCAAAGCCGACCTTGGCGTCGAGAACCTTGAGGTCGCCGCCTTTGGTGACGATCAGCGGGTTCACTTCAAGAAGCGCCATATCCTTGTCGACAAACGCCTTGTAGAGCTGGGCGATAAGTTTCTGGCACTGCTTGGCGAGATCGCCTTTCAGCGCCAGCGCTTTCGCGATGCGGCGTCCGTGATGCGGCATATAGCCGGTCGCCGGGTCGATATGGATCGTCTGGATCTTGTCCGGCGTTTCTTCCGCGACTTCCTCGATATTCATGCCGCCTTCGGTCGAGACGATGAAAGCGACGCGCGATTTCGCGCGGTCGATGAGCGCGGAAAGATAAAGCTCCTTCTCGATATCGGAGCCGTCTTCGATATAGATGCGATTGACCTGCTTGCCCGCCTCGCCCGTCTGCTTGGTGACGAGCGTCGCGCCGAGCATCTGCTTCGCGAACTCAGCCGCTTCGGTCGGCGTTTTGGCGAGACGAACGCCGCCCTTTTCGCCGGCTTCAGGCTCCTTGAATTTCCCCTTGCCGCGTCCGCCGGCGTGGATCTGCGCCTTCACGACGTAAAGCGGCCCCGGAAGGCTCGCCGCCGCGGCTTCCGCATCCTTCGCATCGAGGACGGCGACGCCTTTGGAAACGGGAACCCCGAAGGATTTGAGGAGTTCCTTGGCCTGGTATTCATGGATGTTCATCGGGGGCTCCGGATGCGGGCGGGATGATGCGGGCGGAATCTGGGCCTTCCGCTTAGCGTGCGGCTCATCCGGCCGCAACCGCAAGGGGCCGCGTCTGCCCGCCCGCCTTGTCGCGGCCGCGGACATCCTTTTACCTGCCGGGCGCAAACAGGCGGAGAGAAACGATGATCATAGTCTCGGGAACGGCGACGGTGTCGCCCGGCGCGCTCGATAAGGCGCGCGGCGCCATGGAGCGCGTCATCGCAGCGACGCGGCGGGAAGAAGGCTGCCTTTATTATTCCTACGGCGTCGACGTCATGACGCCCGACACGATCGTCGTTCTGGAATATTGGGAAAGCTGGGCGGCGCTCGAAGCGCACTTCACCCGGCCCCATATGGCGGAATGGGTGAAAACGCTGGGAGAGATCGGCGTTCTTTCGCGCGACATCAAGGCGTGCGAGGCCGGCGCCGTCCGGCAGTTATAATTAGAGCCGCCGGCCCTATCAGGGAGAGAGGGCCGGCGGCTATCCCGCCGTCATACGATTGGGAAGGACTATGACGGGCGGAACACCCTGCTGGAGCCGACGACGTGATCTCGTCAGATCGTCGGCTCAGGATTCTTGAGCGGTCGCGTTTTTTGCGTCCAACCGGAATCCGCTTGGCCGGAAAACGCTCTAGAAGCGCATGCCGAAGCCGACGCCGAAGACGAGCGGATCAATGTCGACATCGACCGTATTGATCGCGCCGCCGGTGTTGAGCGTCGCCGTCGTGTCGATATCGATGTATTTGACGTCGAGGTTCATGAAGACGCGTTCGGTGATGTCGAAATCGACGCCGGCCTGAACCGCCCAGCCGAAGCTGTCGTCAAGCGACACGTCCGTGGCGCCGCCAAGAGCCCCGTCAAGGCTCGCCGTGGAATCCTCGCTGTAAAAGATGGTCCAGTTTATGCCCGCGCCGACATAGGGACGGACTTTCGCATCCGGCGCGAAATGATACTGGAAGGTCAGCGTCGGCGGCAGCGCCATCGTATCGGCGATTTCGCCGAGGCCGGAAATCGCGCCCGCGCCGTTAATGTCATGCGGGCTGGTTGCGAGAATGAGCTCGGCCGCGATGTTGTTCGTGAAGAAATAGGTGAAATCGAGTTCGGGAACGATCGCGTCGTCGACGGTGACCGAGCCGGTCGGAACGGCTGGCAGCACGCCGCCCGAATCGTCCTGCGGCGCGACATAAATGCCCCGGAGGCGGACCAGCCAGTCGCCGGCTTCGGCGTAGGCGGGCGTGGCGAGAGCCGCGGCGAGGGCGGCGGAGAGAAGAAGCGAGCGCATTGGCGTATCCCCTGCTTGCTGAGTTGTTTCGCAGCCTGTCTACGCCGCGCCGCAGCAGGGAATTTGATCAGGATCATGTTTCAGCGCGAATGCGGTGAACGAATTGTCGCAGGGGTCAGAAGGGTTGAATGAGGTCCCATTTCGCGCCGTAGAGGTCTTCAAAAACGGCGACCTTGCCATACGGCTCCGTGCGCGGGGCTTCGAGGAAAGCGACGCCGGAAGCGCGCATCCGGGCGTGGTCGCGATCGAAATCGTCGGTTTCCAGAAACAAGAAGACGCGCCCGCCGGTCTGGTCGCCGATGCGCGCTTCCTGTTCGGCGCCGTCGGCCTTCGCCAGCAATAACGCAGCGCCCGCGCCGCCCTTCGGCGCGACGACGACCCAGCGCTTCGCCTCCGAAAGTTTCGTATCTTCCAGAACTTCAAAGCCGAGCTTTCCGGCGAACCACGAAACGGCTTCGTCGTAATCGCGGACGAGATAGGCGATCGTCGCGAGCCTCACAGGAAAATCGCCACTGATTGGCGCCCTGCGATGACCGGTTCGCCGCGCCGGTTCCAGACGAACATATCCTGACTTGAATAGCCTTCCGCCGCATTCTCGGCGCGCGATTCAAGAAGCCACCACCCGTCATCCGTTGACGGATGATCGGTGAGAAAATTCAGCGCCCACGTCATTGAACTGATCGGGGCGAAATGCGGAAACATCGGAAAGACCGCAGGCGGCGGCATGTCGGCTAGCGCGAGCAGGGCCGATATCGACGTCGCCTTGGCATCCTGGTGACGCACCCAGAGGAAATGGTCCGTCTCCGTCGAGCCGGTGAGCGGAACGCCGCCTTTTGCGAGCCTGACGTCGAAATTCCGCGCGAAAGACGGACCCGCGTCCGGCGGAAAGAACACCGCCGACTGCTCCGGCCCCGGCAATTCCGGCGCGGGCGTGAAATGCGTCGCGAATATCGAGGCGCGCGCCGCGCCGAACGCAAAGACGGTTCGCGCGGCAAGACCCTTCTCGCCGACGAGATCGGCATTGACGAATGTCACCGACTTTCCCTGACGCAGAACTGCGGCCGTGATCTCAAGATCGCCTTCCGCAGGTCCGATGAACGAAACCTGCGCAGAGCGCAGCGGCGGCAGGCCGGGAACGGCGCGCTGCGCCGCTTCAAGACAGAGCGCCGCCGTCATGCCGCCATAGACGGTTCGCCCCTGCAGCCAGTTGTCGGCGACGCGGCCCCGGCAGGTTCCTCCACGCGTTCCCATGTGCGTCCCGTCATGGACGAACGCATCAATCGATTCTGAAAATTTCATTGCGCCGGAGAGCCTACAGCATCGCCGTCCGCATGCCACGCGTGAAGCGCAGCGTCTCGAAGAAAGATCCGCGCGATGCGTGCGCCGTTCAGATCGAGACGCGCGACAGGACGAGACGCGCGTCGCCGCCATGCACGGGAACCGACCAGTCAGGGCGCACGGCGTCGATCGGGGCGCCTTCAGCGCCGAGACCATGACGCACGCCAAGCACCGTCCATTCCGCCGGCGTCAGGCCGACCGTCGCCGTGACGGAAAATTCAGCGCAGGCGCGTCCGCTGCAGCGAATGTATTTCACGCCCCGCTCGTCAAAAGACGCGATTTCATCGCCGGCGCGCGCTTCTACGAGACCCGCTTCGTCGGGCGCGATGATGACGATTTCATCCGCGCCATTCGCGGCGAAAGTCAGCGCCATCGTCCGGCCGAACTCCTGATCGACGGCGGAAACGACGTCGACGCCGACCGCGCGACCGTCATGGGCCGGCGCTGCGGCCGCATAACGCTCGCCCGCAAGGCCCTTGATCTCTCGTTTTTCGAAATCGCCGACGGACGAGAAAGATGCGGGCGGCGCTTCGCCGCCCGCGGCTAACGCGAAGACCGCCTCGCCTGTTTGCGCATCGAGAATATGCTGGACGTTAAATCCGCGCGGCGCGGCGGGCGAATAGGCGCGCGCCGTCGCAGCGAGCACAATCGCCGCGAACAGGAGCGCAGCCGGCGTCAGGAGAACGCCCGGGCGAAGGCGCGTCTCAGCCGTGACGATCGGCGCGGCGAGCATGAAGATCAGCGCGGCGAGAACGGCGAACGGCCATGCGGAGCCGAGCCCGAGGCCGATTTCCGCGTGATGCAAAGCCGGAAGCCAGAGCAACAGCGCGGCCGCAAGGCCGAGAAGCGACAGCGGAGCGAGAAGGCGCGTCGCGCCGGCGCTGGCAAGAACGGCGCAGGCGAAAAGCGACGCCGGCAATCCCGTCAGCAGCGCAGATCCCGGCGCCGCCCAATAGGCGGCGAAACCGATGAGCGAAAACCAGAACCAGGCGGCGCAAAGCATCCTGCGCCGGTCAGCGCCGACCCCCAATGCGAGAACGCCGACGCCGGCGCTTATCGCCGACAGGTAGATCACCGCGCGCGTCCAGTGAGGTTCGGCGGACCAGTACGCCGTCTCGGCGCGGACCAGTCCGAGAAATGACGCGCACAAGAACGCGACGATCCCTGCGACCGCCATGGCGGCAATCGGAACGATAGCCGCGCGGAAGGGTCGATCGCCCGGCATGCGCAGGAATGCGGTCGCTGAAGCGGCGAGCCCGAGAACGATCATCGCAAGACCGGCGAGCTGCGGCGTGACGATCATGATACGCGTCAAAACGTCAGCGAACACGCGGCGCGGTTCCGGTTTTTTTTCAGCGTGATCGACATCGCGCAGAAATCCGTCAAGCGCGGCAAGCGCCGACATGCCGAGATGGGCGAAGCTGCGGCGGTTGAGATTTTCAATAGTGTCGCGCGGCGTATGGTATAATTCCGCCCGTTCGGCGAAAGCGAGATTGACGGCGTCGACGCCGAACGGCAGCAAAACGGAAACATCGGTGTCGTTCGGCAGCATCTTGTAGATGTCGGTCGCAAGGGAATTGCCGACCGGCGCCTTGGCGCGGTTCGAATAAGCGTGAATGTCGCGACCGTTGGGATCGCTCAACTGAAACAGGATCGCCGGCCCCGACGCGCCGCGCGCTTCCATATTGATGACGGCCGCGACGGTTTTCGCGAGCGGGTCTTTCCGGACGAAAGAATGAGCGCCGATCAGTCCCGGCTCCTCGCCGTCCGTGATGAGAAAGATGATCGGCTTCACCGGCCGGCGCTTTTTCAGGATCGCGGCGATTTCGAGCGCGGACGCCATGCCGGCCCCGTCATCGGCCGCGCCCGGCCCGGCGGCGACGCTGTCATAATGCGACATGACCATGATCGCCTGGCCGTCATCAGGCCCGGTGCGGAAGACGACATTGCGCACGCGAGCGCAGGAAACGGCGTTCCATCGCGTCGCCGGACGGCAGGCGAAATCATCGCGCACCTCCGGTTCGAACCCGATCGCGCGAATTTCTCCAAGAAGCCTTTCGCGCACCGCATCATTCGCGTCGGTGTCGACCGTGTGCGGACGTTCATCGCCGAGAATGCGCGCCAGCCTTTCGAGCGCGCGATCAGCGTCGAATTCGCTCTTCGCATCAATCCTCGGCGCCGGCGCCAGATCGCCTTTCAGCATGAAGAGGGCGAGAAACGCCGCCGCCAGCAGCAAGAGCGACGTATCGCCCCGTTTCAGCGCAATCATCATTTCACGCCCCCGCGCTCCTGATTCTTCCCTGAGCGAACCTCACGCCTCGCCGCGCAAGGTTCGCTCAAGATCGTTAAGTCGGGGAGTCTTCTTCGATCGAACCGGACAGGGCCCGATCGAAAACCGCCCTAATGCGGCGCGCCTGACATGCCCGCCGCTTCACGCAACTTGGCGCCGTCCATGAGCATGCCGCCCTGCATCACCGTCGTTACATGACGCAGAACGCCGACATCCTCCTCAACGTCGCCGTCAACGAGAACGAGATCGGCGGCCTGCCCGGGCGCAATCGAACCAACCGTATCGCCAAGCCCGAGCACGCGCGCAGCGCCGTCGGTCGCCGTTTCAAGCGCTTCGCCATTGGTCATGCCGGCGCGAACGTAAAGTTCCATCTCGCGGATCAGATCCATCGGATAGCCGTCCGTGCCGGCGACGATCGGCACGCCCTTTTCGTGCATGACCCGCACAGTATCGACGAGCTTTTCAAAACTCGCCCGCATATCGGCCCGCGTCGCGTCATAGCCTTCAGGCGCGACGAGCCCGCCCGATTTCAGCCCGCGCTCGACCTGCGCCGGCAGGACGCCGGCGTAAGGCGCGCCGCTCGGCGGCATTTCGCCGGGGTCCGGCACGAAGCTCTGCTCGTAGACGGTGAGCGTCGGATCGATGACGATCTTCTTTTCCGCCAGCACGTCGATGAAGCCCGCCATCGGTTGCGCGGCGAGGTCGACATGTTGCGCGTGCTTGCCGGGCCCAAAAAACCGGTTGAGGCCGTTTGACGTTTTGACAACATCGTCGGGCATCGCGTCCATCACGACGAAGTTGATGTGATTGATCCCGTCATAACCCGCCGCGACGGCTTCCGAGGGGCGCATGCCCGCCGGAATATGTCCCTGAACGCTCATGCCGAGGCGATGGGCCTCATCGGCGAGCGGTTTCACCCATTCGGGATTGATCGTGCCGTAGAGCTTGACGCCGAGGAACCCTTCCTCTTTCGCAATGCCGAGTTCCTTCACGCCCTCCGCAACGGAATGGATGCGCACGAACCCTTGCGCCGAGAGCGGGCCGTCGCCGTCCATGCCGAGGATCGGATAGGTCGCCGGCCCCAACAGCTCGCCGTCGCGAATGCGCTTGATCCGCTTGAGGAGCGTTTCCTTCTCATTGCCGATATCGCGAACGGATGTGACGCCGGTCGCCAGCGCAAGGACGCCCGCCCCGTCGCCGCCGGTGTGATAGTGCATGTCCCACAAGCCCGGAACAAGCGTCATGCCCTTGCCGTCGATAACGCGCGCATCCTTCGCCTTGACGCTCTTTCCGACCGCTTTGATTGTCGCGCCGTCAACAAGCACCGACTGCTTCGTCTTGAAGCCGTTTGTCGCCGCGTCGTAGATCTTGACGTTCTTGAAAAGAACCGGCTGTCCCGGGTCTTCGATGATCGAAGCGCGCAGCGCCGGCGCACGCGCCGAGAGCGCCGCCGTTTCCGCATCGAGCAATTGCTGGCGCACGCCTTCCCATCCCTTGGGCATCCAGGAGAGCCAGCCGACAGCCGCAAAGAAATCGTTGTTTTCATCGACCCAGACGACGGAGGAATCAAAGGAAACGCCGTCAATGGCGAGCGCTTTCAGCGTTTTCGTTTTCTTGCCGGCGGAGACCGTCGCCGTCGTCAGTTCGCTCACCCGAACCGATCCGCCCGGCAACGCATCGAGCCGTCCGTCCTCATCGGCGAGCAAGGAAGCGAGGAGAACGGAAGACGTGTCCTGCGGGCCGCCGAAAGGAATGTAGACGAGGCCGTCTTTCCACGCCGCTTCGCCCGCGTCGGCGGGCGACTTCCATTTCGCAACGCCGTTTTCGACAGCGAATGTTTCGCCGGCGTCGCCGGACGGCGTGACGCCCTTGATGACGAGCGATGTCGGAATTCCCGCATCATTGTATGACGTCGCGTGATCGACATCGTAGGTGAGCCCGCGCAACACGATCTTCATGCGCGCATGACGCACGCCGTCCTTGTCGGTCCAGATCTGTTCTTCGCCATGCTTGCCGCCGGCGGAAAGAATCTCCCATGTCGCCGCATTCTTCGGCGGTGTCGCAAG
>JAGRED010000057.1 GCA_020446725.1 Parvularculaceae bacterium
AGTAACCGAACTTGGCGCGTCGTACAGAGCTGTCAGTTAGTCTCGTAATTTTGCGAAAAGCAGGTCCTGCTTTTTGCTAGGCTCTAATCCGTCACCGCGTCATGCCATTCCTTGTAACGGCCCTGCCCTAGCACCGCCGCCTGGACCTGCGCGTGCGCGGCGTTCAGGGCGTCGCTCGCCTGCGTATTGGGATGCACAGGGCGGCGCAGAGGCCTCTTTCCCGGCGGCATGGCGATGATCTCGCCGATCGCACGCGGCACATCCATCGGGTCGGTTGAATAAGCGCCGCCGAGCAGCCCTTCAGCCATTTCGATATGGCCGGCATAGGCGGCTTTGCGCTCGTCATCGACACTCTCAAGAAGTTCCTCAAAATAGCGTTCGCCGTTCTTCCAGATTTTCGTCGGATAACCGCCCGGCTGAATGATCGTCACGTCAACGCCGAATGGCGCAAGCTCATACGCCATCGCCTCGAACAGCGCCTCGACAGCGAACTTAGTCGCACAATAAGCGCCGATATTTGGAAGCACGAGACGGCCGAGTTGCGAAGACACCTGAACGATCAGCCCCTCGCGTCGCGCGCGCATTTTCGGCAGCGCCGCGCGGGCGACGCGTTGATACCCGAATAGATTGACATCGAACGCGCGCTGCAAATTCTCCATGTCATAGAATTCCGCCGGGCCGCCGACACCGATGCCCGCATTGTTGAGAACGGCGTCAAGCGCGCCGGCGGCGATCTCTTCCGCCCGTGTCACACCCTTCGCCACCTGATCATCCTTGGTGACATCGATTTCAACGACGGAAAGCTTCAGCTTTTCCCCTGAGGCGACATCCATGAGTTCCTGCGCTTCGGGCCGCTTGCCGCCTTTCAGATTGCGCATCGAGGCGATGACGGTGGCGCCGGATCGCGCGAAATGCAGCGAGGCGAGGCGCCCGAATCCCGAACTCGCGCCAGTGATCAGGACCGACTTGCCTGACAGATCGACGGCCTCCGCCTGCGCCGCGGCCCGACCCGCCATAGCGGCCGCGCCCGCCACAGCCGCGGCGCCGCCGAGAACCGCCCGCCTGCTCAATCCATTCTCATTGGTCATCGCAAATTCCCTTCGCTTTAGCCGATTGCCATCGCGCCCTTCTGCTGAGACTACTACATGCAGCGCGCCTGACCACGGGGTTATACATGCGGCTTGACGCTTATCTTGATCGAATCGGCCTTGCGGACGCGCCGCGAGCAGACCTTGACGGATTTCGTTCCGTGCACCGCGCGCACGCGCTTTCTCTCACATACGAGAATCTCGACGTGCAGCTTCGCGTTCCCCTCACCCGCGATCCCGCCGACGCCTATGACAAGATCGTGAACCGGCGGCGCGGCGGGTGGTGCTACGAAATGAACGGTCTGCTCGGCTGGGCGCTTGAGGAGATGGGCTTCAAGGTGACGCGCCTTGCCGGGGCGGTGATGCGCGAGATCCTGGGCGACGACATGATCGGCAATCATCTCGTGCTTCTGGTCGACATCGACGGGATGCCCTGGATCGGCGATGTCGGTTTCGGCGACGGGCTGATCGATCCGATCCCGCTTCGTGTCGGCAAATCCGCCGGCAATTCACTCAACTGCGTCCTTAGCGACATCGGAGACGGCTGGTGGCGTTATTCGAATGATCCGAGAACCGGCGGCCCGAATTTCGATTTCAATCCGTCTGTAACGGATGAGGCGTTGCTGGAACGCCTGTGCGGCATTCTGCAGACTGACCCCGCCTCTCCTTTCGTCCAGAACGCCGTCGTCCAGCGCTGGGTCGGCGACACGCATTACTCGCTGCGCGGAAGGGTCCTGCGCATTCTCTCGCCGACGGAGGAGCGCAAATCGCTTCTTCATTCAGCGGACGAATATGTCGAAACGATCAAGACCACATTTGAAATCGACGCGCCGCAGGCGGGCGTCCTCTGGCCGGACATTCTTCGTCGCCATGACGAGATTTTCGCGAAAAAGGACGCTGTCGCAGTCTAGATCCCCCGACAACCCCCAGCCGTTCTAGGCTGCGCTTTCCGCTCCCTGCTGACGCGACGCTTCATCAAGCGCCGCCGCAATGGCGCTGACGAGACCGCGAACATCCAGCGGCTTGGCGGCGAAGGCGTCCATGCCGGCTTCGAGGCAGCGTTCTCTCTCGCCATCCCCGGCGCCTGCAGTCAACGCGACGATCGCGGCGCGCGCATTGGGGGATGTCATCGCGCGGATGCGCCGCGCCGTTTCGCATCCGTCTATGCCGGGCATCTGAATGTCGAGCAGCACAATATCGACGGTCTCACTCGACAGCAGCGCGAGCGCTTCTTCGCCGCTCATCGCTTCGAGCACTTTTGCGCCGAACGGCTTTATGAAGAGGCGCGCGACCTGCCGGTTGATGACGACGTCGTCAACGATCAGCACCCGCTTGTCATGCAGCAGCGACGCGGCGCGAAGGGCGTCCTGCGCGTCTTCGACACCCGTTTCTGGCGGCGCGGCGCTCTCGGCGTCCTGCGCCATGAAACTGAGCGTCATCACCGTTCCCTTGCCCGGCTCGCTTTCCGCAATGACGTCCCCGCCCATCACCCGCGCCAGCCGACGCGTAATCGCAAGGCCGAGCCCGGTGCCGCCGAACTTGCGCGCGATTGACCCGTCGGCCTGCGTGTAGGGACGGAACAGGCGCGCCAGCGTTTCCGCATTCATGCCGATGCCGGTGTCGCTGACCGCGATCGCAACCTTTACGCCGTCCTGGCGCGGTTCAACACTGACGCGAAGCGTGATTTCGCCGTCAGCGGTGAATTTGACCGCATTCGACAGGAGGTTCGATACGCATTGACGGACACGCACCGGATCAAAACGCATCCACGCGGGCGGCTCGCCTTCATAGACGATCCTTATCCTGTCGCCTTTGTCCGTCGCCATCGGGTCGAACAGTTTCACAACGCTTTCAAGAAGCCGCCCAAGGTCGGCATCGATGGGTGAAACCTCAAGCTTGCCGGCTTCCACTTTTGAAAGATCAAGAACGTCGTTCAGGAGGGCGAGCAGCGCCTCGCCGGAATCAAGAATGGCGGCCGCCTTGTCGCGCTGCTCGGACTGAAGCGCGTCCGACAGGAGACTTTGCGTCATGCCGAGGACGCCATTCAGAGGCGTTCTCAATTCATGGCTCATGAGCGCCAGAAACTCCGTCTTTGCGCGATTGGCGTCTTCAGCGGCGCGGCGCGCTTCGGCGAGGTCGCGCGCATAGCGCCGGTAGGATAGGATGCTCGACAACGCTGCAATCGCGAACGCCGCCGCGAGGATGAGCAATAATCGCTGATTGCGGACCGAGCCTCGAAGCGACTGCGCGGCAAGCGCGTTTGCGGCCGCCGAGGATTGCGCGCGCGCGAGATCGCTCTCGAGCGAGGCGCGTATTTCCTTCACGCCGCCATTGAAATTGGCGCGTTGCGAGCGAACGGCGTCGCGATGAAAGTTTTCATAAAGGCGCATCGCTTCCGCATGGCGCCCTTCAGCAAAGGCGATGTGGGCGCGAAGCTCCTCAATATCGAGCGCATCAACAGGCGAGGCCTCCGGATCGACCGAAGCGACGAGATCGTCAAAGACCGCGCGCGCTTCCCCGCCACGATCGAGCTTGACGAGCGCTTTGGCGAGCATCGCTTTGGCTCCGGGAACATAACTTTCCGAGACCGCGTCGCTCTCGATCGCCTCGCGGGCGCATCGCTCAGCTTCCTGATAGGCGCGCGCCGCGCCCGCAATCGACGCGCAGAGATAAGCTCCGAAAAATTCCTCGCCAGCGACGCCGCTCATTTTCGCAAGGTCGCGCTCCATGCCGGCGAATTCGCGCGCCGCGCTAAAATCATCCTGATTGGCCGCGATCATCGCCAGATTGTAAAGAATGGAAACGCCGTCAATCGGCAGACCGGCCCGCTGCGCATAATCGAAGGAAATCCGCGACTGTTCAATCGCTGACTCAAAATCGCCGGACTCTTGGGCGACATAGGACCATGCGCCGTGCAAGGCGGCGAACGCCTCTTCGTTCCGGTCGATTTTCTCCGCCGCCGCGAGACCCTGCCGGATCAGCTCAAACGAACGCCCCGGCATGCCGCTGTCGGCGAGAGCATAGGCGCCGAGCGCCGACGCTTTCGCGATCACATAAGGATCTTCAGCCGCAGCGATGAGCGCCTGAAGCTCGCGCGCGGCGCCGGTGAAATCGCCAAGTGCGGATCGCTCGTACATGCGCAACGCTTCCAGCGCCAGCAAATGCCGCGCGCTGCCGAGCCGTCGCGCGCTTTTCTCATACTGGGGATACAGACGCTCAGCCTTCTCGACATAGTCGAGCGAAAGGTAGCCTTCGATAATCCAGTTGAGCCGCCGCAGACGTTCTTCGCCGGACGCCGCAAGCGCCTCAGCCTCCATCTCTTCCTGCGCGGCGGCGGTGATGACGAGTTTGCGATCATAGATGGTGTGGGCGAACTCATCGGCGTGGATCAGCCATTCCGGCTTTCCGACAATCTGTTGCGCATGACGCGAGTCAGCGCCGATGATCTCGGCGCGCGCATCACCGAGCGCCATCGGCATCAACGCCGCTGCTATTAGATAGAATTTGCGCACGCCCACCGACCGTAAACAGAGATCTATCTCGGTCCATTTTGCATTGCTTCGTAAATTCTTGCTTTAAAATGAACGCCGATCTGTCGCCGCCATATGCAATTCATAATGGCGTGTTAGTTCGGCGTTAGGCTTAACGGATCGTGATCATCCGTTTCCGGATGAAAGCCGCATCAGCGGCGATGCGCGGAGTATTGAAGCCCGAGCGCAGCGACGCATAGCGCGAGCAGCGCCAGCGGGGACTGCAGGAATGAAGCCCCGGTCGACCGGGCGCACCCGGCGACGTCCCCGTCGAGCGCCCCTGAACAGAAATAAAGGCTGGCGCCGAGATAGGCGGCGACCAGCGCCAGGAGGCAGAGCCCGCCCCATAATGCAATCGCTCTCGCCATGATCAGCCCCTACACAAAAGCCGGCTGGCGATCCCAGCCGGCTTTACGATGGCCTGAGTCTTTTCAGGACGAAACGATCCTTGTCCGAATGATTGGGCGGTCAGCCCGCGATCGCCGCCTTCGTCGCCTCGGCGAAAATGTCGAGCCCTTCCTCGAGCATCGCATCCGGAATGGTCAGCGGCACGAGGCATCTGAGACACTGCGCATAGGCGCCCGCCGTCGTCATGATGAGGCCGCGATCGCGGGCCTCGACCTGGATCTTGCCCGCGAGGTCGCCGTTCGGCTTCGTCGCGTCGCCGTCCTTCACGCATTCGACGGCGATCATGCCGCCGAACTGGCGAACGTCGCCGAAATGGCCTTTCGCAACGCCGTTCTGTAGCGCGCGCCAACTGTCTGCGACTTTCCGGCCGATGATGTCCGCACGCTGAAGAAGCTTTTCCTCTTCGAAGACGTCGAGGACGGCGAGCGCCGCCGCGCAAGCGACGGGATTGCCGCCATAGGTCGAGCCCATGCCGCCCGCCGCGATTTTGTCCATCAGGTCCGCCTTGCCGACGAGGGCTGAAAGCGGAAGGCCCGCGGCGATCGATTTTGCGACGCACAGAAGGTCAGGTTCGACACCCGCATGCTCGAACGCGAACATCTTGCCGGTCCGCCCCATGCCGGACTGGATTTCATCCGCAATGAGAAGAATGCCATTCTGATCGCAGACATTGCGCAGGTGCTGCAAGAATTCAGCGGGCGCCGGGTTGAAACCGCCCTCGCCCTGCACCGGCTCGACGATGATCGCGGCGACTTCTTCGGCCGGGATCGACATTTTGAAAATCTGCTCAAGGTGTTTGATGCAGGAGGCGGCGGTAACGCCGTGATATTCATCCGGATAGGGACAATGAAAGATCGCGGGAACGAGCGGCCCGAAGCCCTGCTTGTAGGGCTTCGATTTGCCGGTCAGCGTCGTCGCGAGAAGCGTCCGCCCGTGGAAAGCGCCCTCAAAGGCGATAACGCCCGGGCGGCCGGTGATGCGCCGGGCGAATTTGACGGCGTTCTCGACCGCCTCGGCGCCCGAGTTGAAAAGCGCAGTCTTTTTCTTCGACGCGCCGGGAGCGAGCTTGTTCAGCCGCTCGGCGAGCTCGACGTAAACCTCATACTGGGCGATGCCGAAGCTCGTATGCAGGAATTCGTCAGCCTGCTTCTTGATCGCGGCGACAACCTTCGGGTGTCGGTGGCCGACATTGAGAACGCCAATCCCGCCGATGAAATCTATGTAACGCTTGCCCTCAACGTCCCAAAGCTCGGCGTTCTGCGCCTTTGAGACGTAAACACCTGATTTTGAAGGCAAACCGACTGGCAGAGCCTCATCACGCCGGGCTTTGAGAGCGGCGTTGCTCGTAAACTCGTTCTTGCCGTGATCCATGGGCTTCACCGTTGCTTTCGCTGGAATTTCGCGGGGTTGGCGGCCGTTTATCACGTTCCGGGCGGCTTTACAGGGGGCGCGACGTTTCGGCGCCCCGGTCCCGAATCCGACCCTCTTGCCTGATTCGCCAATCGCGTGTGTAATCCTTCCAGTCGCGTTTCAACGTAGGCGTATCAAGAAGGCGAAAAAAACTAGCTTTTTCGGCCAAGCATTTCGCGAAGGCTGGTTTGATCGTTCAAGAGAGGGCCGCGTGACTGACGACGCTATTGCGAAGAACATCCTGAAATTCGTGCGCCAGCTCGACGGCGTCGACAGCGATGAGGGCGTGCTCAAAGCGGCGATCGCCCATCGCTGGCTCGACCGCCGCGGCGCGCCGACGCCCGCTGGCCGCAAGCTGATCGATTCCTTCGACACGCTGCAACGGATCGGACAAACGACGGCCTGAAAGATCGTCTAGCGCTTGCGCAGGGCTTCGATCGTCCGCCCGGGCGCGATTTCATTCGCCGAGGTCTTGAGATCAATGACCGCCGGCAGGCCGCTTGCTTTCGCTTCCGCGAATACCGACGGAAAATCCTCCGTCTTCGTCACCGTCGCGCCGAACGCGCCGAATGATCGCGCATAGGCGGCGAAGTCAGGGTTCTTCAGATCGGTGCCTGAGACGCGCGCGGGATATTCGCGTTCTTGATGCATGCGGATCGTACCGTATACGGAATTGTTCGAGACGAGCGTAATCACATTCAAACCATATTGGACGGCGGTCGCGAGCTCGTTCGACGCCATCATGAAACAGCCGTCGCCCGCCGCGCAGACGACATCGCGTTTCGGAAAGACCGCCTTCGCCGCGATCGCCGCCGGAAAGCCGTAGCCCATCGCGCCCGATGTCGGGGCGAGCTGCGTCTTGAATTCCTTGTGCCGGTAGAAGCGATGCAGCCACGCCGCATAATTGCCGGCCCCGTTGCACATGATCGCGTCGGCGGGAAGATTATTGTCGAGCCAGGCGAAGACTTCGGAAAGATTGACCCCCTCGCCGACCGGCACCGGCTTTGAAAAAGCCTCGAAATCGGAATGGGCTTCATAAGCCTGCTGGAGCCAGCTTTCGTCGAGCGTCCAGGGCTCGGCGGCGAGTGCGCGCGCCATTGTTTCAGGCGCTGCGTTGATCGCAAGGACGGGCGTATAAACCCGGCCCAGCTCTTCAGCGCCCGGGTGAATGTGAATAAGCGGCTGGTCGGCGAGCGGCGCCTTGAAAAGCTCGTAACCGCCCGTCGTCATTTCGCCGAGGCGAGGCCCGAAAGCGATGACAAGGTCCGAGCGTTTAAGCCGTTCGACGAGTTTCGGGTTGGGGCCGATGCCGACATCGCCCGCATATTGCGGATGGAGGTTGTCGAAGAGGTCTTTCGATCGGAAAGAAGCGCCGACCGGAACGCCGGTCGCCTCGACAAAGGTCTTGAGGTCGTTGACGGCGTCATGCGTCCACCCGCCCCCGCCGACGAGCAGAAACGGCCTTTCAGCGCCGCCGAGCAATTCGCGCAATCGCTCAAGCGCGCGCTCGTCAGGCGCCGCCATCGTCATCGGCGCGGGCGGAAGCGGTTCAACCTTCGCCTCCTCCGTCAGCATATCCTCGGGCAAGGCGAGCACGACAGGTCCGCGGCGCCCGTTCTGCGCCGTCGCAAAGGCGCGGTTCACATACTCGCCGGCTCGGCTCGCAATATCGATCTCGCTCGCCCATTTGGCGACCGGGCCGAACATCTGTCGATAGTCGATCTCCTGAAACGCCTCGCGGTCGAGCATGTCGCGCGCAACCTGGCCGATGAACATGATCATCGGGGTCGAATCCTGAAAGGCGGTGTGAACGCCGACGGCGCCTTGCGTGGCGCCCGGCCCGCGCGTCACCATGACGACGCCCGGCTTGCCGGTCAGCTTTCCGTACGCCTCCGCCATATTCGCCGCCGACGCCTCATGCCGGCATACGATCAGCTTGATGCGGTCGCGGACATCATAGAGCGCATCGAGAACGGCGAGATAACTCTCGCCCGGAACGCAGAAAACATGGGTGACGCCATTCATAACGAGGGCGTCGACGAGATGTCGGGCGGCGGTCTTTTTTGTCATGGACGCCCTTATGCGATGAGGAAAATACGGCGGTCAATGAGGGCGAGGCGCCGCCTGTTTGACCGAAGCCGCATAGCCGCTCTTTTCGAGGATCGCTTCAGGATCGGTCAGCGTTATGAGTTCCTTGATGGCCTGTCGCTTGTCGGAAGCATCCGCGACATAGGCGGAGGCGATCTCCATGCCGAGCCAGCATCCAAGCTCGCCCGGCCAGCCTTCGGGCGGCGATGCTAAAATGCGCCGACCTCAAGCGGCGGCGCGCGCCGGAAACGCTTTCGGATTGCGCAGGATAGCGGCCGAGATCAGCGCGATGACGGCGCCGACCGGGAATATTTCCAGAAAAGTCATCGGCAGGCGGAAAAGCGGGTTGGCGTAATTGGCTTTCATCTCGTCCATTTTTGCGATCTCCGCCGCCAGCGCATCCCCGGTGACGCCGGCCGCCTTTTTCGCTTCGATGACGCCGGCCGCATATTGCTCCATGAACTTGTTCCCGGTCGCGGCGAGATAGCCCTCCCAGCCGAGGGCGTAAACAACGCCGGCGACGATGGCGATCATCAGTCCCATGATGAGCGCCGGCCCGAATTTGATAACGCCGCCATTATTATGGTCTCGGTGGCGTTTGATCCCAAGAAAGATAAGGGTCAGCGCGACGATCATGATCGAGTAGCCGACAAGAAGTCCGCCGCCGCCGTGGTCGACGCCTAACAGGAAGCCTGCGAAGATTGTGGCGACGACAATGAACCCAGCGATCCCGCCGTAAACGAGCGCGATTTTGGTCATCGGAGATTCCTTCCATGTGTTGGCGCGATCAGGATTCTCCTCAAAAAAGCTGCTTTCAGCTATCGCCCAAAAGGGTGATATCAGGAATTTCGCCCAAAAATCAGGGGATCAGCGCCAGCTCGCGCGCCTTTTGCACGGCCTGGGTGCGGCGCTGGGCTTCCAGCTTTTCGTAAAGGCGGGCGATATGGGTCTTGACCGTATTCGGCGAAAGATCGAGCCGCCGAGCGATCTCCTTGTTGGCGAGCCCCTCGGCGAGCAGCTTCAGAACTTCATATTCCCTGTCTGTCACCCCGAGAGCAGCAAGCGCCGCGCGGTTCGGCGCAAAGGGCCCGGCCGGCCGCGCGCTCGTCAATCGCCGCCCCGCCCAGACGCCAAGGGCGGTAAACCCGAGCGCCAGAATGAGAAGATAGAATTCCGCCGCATAAGCGCGAACGACATATTTATATTGCAGCCATTCAAGCGCGATGGCCGCAACACCGAGCCCGGCGCCGTAGAGAAGGATCGTCCTTTTCATCCCGGCAGCTTCGCCCAATCCGTGGCGCAAAAAAAGCCCGGCTGCGGGAGGGGCAACCGGGCAGTGGGAGGGTCCTCCCGGAAAATTCAGGCGACGTGGTCGAGCATCAACCCCGCATCGACATCCGTGCGAACGTCTTCGCGAACGCCGCGAATAAGCTCGACAAAGACATCCTGCGGCCACTCATTCACGATTTCGCCTGTATGGATATCAATCGCCCGATAGACGAAATCGAGCGAGTTGGTTGCCCGCGAAATCGACAGGCGCGTATTGGCGCCGACAACGCGCGCGACTGCTTCGCGAAGCTCAGCCAGATGTTCGACGGAGCGGGCTCTTGATTCATCGACCCGAGCAAGCTCGCGCTCGCTCGCCGTTCGCCGGTTCTCGGCGAGCGCTTCGCGGCGAAGCTCTCCCGATTGCTCAAACGCGTCATTGCGGACGGCGCGAGCCGAAGGTGAATGTGACAACGCGTTCACTTCCATGTCTGCCTGCCCGCCGCCGCGTCAACGAAGCCGCGGCGGCTTCAGCGTCAGCCCTATGCGAACAGGGCGAGGATGGCGTTCGGCGCAGCGTTGGCGATCGAAAGCGTCTGGATCGCGAGCTGCTGTTGTACCTGCAGCGCCTGGAGGCGCGAGCTTTCCTTCGCAAGATCCGCATCGACGAGGTTGCCGATCGAAACTTCAAGCGCGTCCGCGACGCGGGTCAGAAGATCGCCCTGCAATGTCAGCGACTTCGAACCAGAGCCAAGCGCGGCGAGCGAGTTCGTCAAGTTGGAAATCGACGTGTCGAGATCCGCAAGCTCAGCCTGAGCATTCACGGCGGAACCGAGATCGCCGCCGGTCCGGTCGATCGTCAGGACCGAATTGTTGAGAAGATTGTAGCCCGCGATTGTGATCGTCGAGGTTCCGTCCGTGCTCGCATTGACTGAGAGCGAGGCCGTCGAACCGTCGAGGAGGTTGCGTCCGCCAATCGTCGCGCTGTTGACGAGACGGTCGACCTGCGATCCGAGATCGGCATATTGCTGCTGAAGCAGCGCACGCTCAGAGGCGCCGAGCGAAGCGTCCGCCGCCTGCGAGGCGATCGCGCGCATCTGGACGAGGATGTCCGAAACGCCTTCGCCGGCGGCAATGGCGACGTCGACTGCCGAAGCGCCGATCCGCAGGCCCTGCTGGACGGGCTCGATCGAGGCGAGTTCGGCGCGCTGCTTTTGCGCCAACGCGTAAAGCGCAGGATTGTCTTTCGCGCTCGAGACCTGCTTGCCGGTCGATACGCGGCGCTGCACGTCTTCAAGCTGGGCGGAAATGCGGTTGAGGTTTTGAAGCGCGACGAGCGCGCCCGGATTCGTGGAAACGTTGTTGACCATCGGTCAGCTCCCTTTCTGGGTTCAAGAGCGATTTTTCGCTCCCCCGGCCAAACGCTGGCGGCAAAGCGCCAATAGCGATCATCCGGCATCCTGACGCGAGCAAGTAACTTGCCGGTTAAAACTTTGGTGAGAATGGTGAATATCGGCTCATGAGCGCCGCGGATCTTCGCGGTTCAGCGAGTAAGCCTAATGATCCGTAAACATATTTTTTCAGCCGCAGCGGAAATAATTGCCCGGCTGATTTTGCCGGGCGGGCGTTTTTTGCCTAGCGCGGGTCGCGACTTACGCGGCGGGTTTTTTCCCTGCAAGGCCGTCCATGATGATACGATTGACGTCAATCAACGGCCCGACGCTTTCACGCTTCTGCATGACGTCCGTCGAATAAAGCGAGACCCAGCGCGCCAGCGAAATGATGAGCGCGCGCGTTTCCGACGGGAGCTGGTTGTCGGGGTCCGTGCAGTCCGAAGCCAAAGCCCCCCAGAGCGACCGGTTGAGATGAATGGCCTCGATCAACTGCTTCAGGTCTTCTCGGCCTGATTCCATCGCCGCCATCAGCCGCCGCGTCGCTTCCGAAAATGCGCGATATTCCGCATCCCGCGGCTGGGCGGTCGTCTTTTGCGCGGCCTTATACGCCTCATGCGACATTGTTCAGTCTCTCGCTCTCATAATCGATCAGCGCGCGGCAATGACCGAGCGCCTTGTAATAAGCCCCGTTTGCGACGGCGGCGGAAATCTTCAGGCAGATCGAAAGCCCTGCGGGATCCGAAAGGACGCCCGCGATTTCGGTCAGCCGCTTTTCGAATTCGCCGAAGGCGGCCTGCCGCGCATTCGGATCAAGCGCCATCATCATCACAGGCAGATAGACCCGGCGCGCCGGCGTCGTCGCCTCGTCGGTTCTCATAATGTCCCGTTCGCGCAGAATGCTCGCCTGGTTTTCAACGATGAATTCAGCGCGGCGGTCGCCATTGACGATGACCGCGCCGTTGACGGCGATCTTCTCCCCCGGCTTGAGGCTTAGTTTCAGGCCCATCGCTTCGCTCCGCTGGGGCCACTAGACGCATCTTTGGTTAACAAAGCGCTGCCACGGGCCTTGACGCCAAGCGGCGGCGGGCCCTTGATGGATAAAAACGGAAAACAGCCATGCCTCGCAAATTCGACAGAGTGCCGGAGCTCAGTCTCAATTCGTTCGTTCTCGGCGACGCCGCCGCGCGCCATGCCTTCATCGACGCGCTGATGGAAGGCTTCCAATATTTCGGCTTCATCATTCTGAAGGACCATTCGGTGAGCCGGGAGCTTCTCGGGCGCGCCTATGAGCTGTCGGCGGAGCTTTTCGCCCGGCCGCTCGACGAGAAAATGGACTTTTACGCCGGGCCCGACGGTCAGCGCGGCTATACGCCCTTCGGCCGGGAGCACGCCAAGGATGCGCATGTCGCCGACCTCAAGGAGTTCTGGCATGTCGGGCGCGAATTCGCATTCGCCTCGCCGCTCGCCGACATCTATCCGGCGAATAAATGGCCGGAACGACCGCTGCGCTTCCGCGAGACATTCCTGCATCTTTATTCGGCGCTTGAGGAAGCAGGCTTCGCCATGCTTGAGGCGCTTGCGCCTGCGCTCAACGTGCCTGACGATTATTTCCGCCGGATGGCGACAAACGGCAATTCGATCCTGAGGCTTCTTCATTATCCGCCGGTGGCGGGCGATGCTGACCCGAACGCCGTGCGCGCTGCGGCGCATGAAGACATCAATCTCATTACGATCCTTGTTGCTGCCAAGGGGGCGGGCCTTGAGCTTCTTGACCGCGACGGGAACTGGCTGCCGGTCGAAACAGATCCTGACAATCTTATCGTCGACGCCGGCGACATGCTCGCGCGGATCACTAATGACGTCATCCCGGCGACGACGCACCGCGTTGTCAATCCGGACGGGCCGAACGTGTCGCGCTATTCGATGCCGTTCTTCATGCACCCGCATCGCGATGCGATTCTCGAGTGCATTCCGAGCTGCAAGGGAACAGGCGCAAAATATCCGCCGATCCGCGCCTATGACTTCCTCATGCAACGTCTTGGCGAGATCGGGCTCGCTTGACAGCCTATTCAATCAGCGCTGCGACGGATCGCGATATTCCGATGATGATCGCGCTTGAGCGGCGCGCGACCGAACTCTACCGCACCATCGGTTATGATTTCTGCGCTGATGCGGATGTCACCGACGCGGACGAACACGCCGTCGTCCTCCGCGAGGGGGTGACGCTTGTCGCCCGCTCCGCGGACGGCCTCGCCGGCTTTGCGATGTTCGCGCCGCTCGACGCAAGCATCCACCTCGACGAAATCGACGTCGACCCCGCGCATCAGCGCAAGGGCCTCGCGCGCCGGCTGATCGCCGCCGGTGAAGATTGGGCGCAGGCGGAAGGCTTTGCCGAAATGACTCTTACGACTTTTCGGGACGTTCCCTGGAACGCCCCTTTTTACGCGCGGGTCGGCTTTGAACGCTTTGCGCCCGGCGCCGACCGGCCGGGCCTCTTGGCTTTGATTGAGAAAGAAGCGAAATGGGGTTTTGCGGTCCGTCCCCGGATCGCCATGCGAAAGCGGCTTTCATGACGACCACTGACGTTCTCATCATCGGCGCCGGCCATAACGGCCTCACCTGCGCGGCCTATCTCGCCGCCGCCGGACTGACTGTCCGCATCGTCGAACGGCGGGAGATCGTCGGCGGCGCCGCCGTAACCGAGGAATTCCACCCCGGCTTCAGGAATTCGACGGCGAGCTACACGGTGAGCCTTCTCAACCCGAAGGTGATCGCCGATCTCGATCTCTACAATAACGGCCTCAGGGTCGTTGAACGCGACATCTCGAATTTCTGGCCGATAGGAACGAATGAAGGCGAGTATCTGAAACTCACCTTCGATCCGGCGCGCAACCGCGAAGAATTCGCGCGCCACTCCGCGAAGGACGCGGAAGCCCTTCCTCGCTATTACGATGACATCGACACCGCCGCCGATGTGCTGCGCGATCTCGTTCTAAAAACGCCGCCCAATCTCGGCGGCGGATTTTCCGATCTCTGGCGCGCGTTGACGACGGGCGGACGCCTGGCTCGCCTCAACCAGCGAAACCAGACGCTGATACTCGACCTCTTCACGAAATCGGCGGCCGAGTTTCTGCAAGGCTATTTCGAACACCCCTCAATCGTCGGCGCCTTCGCCTTTGACGGCATCGTCGGCGCCTACGCCTCCCCCTATTCCGCGGGCACCGCTTATGTCCTCCTGCACCACGCCTTCGGCGAAGTGAACGGGAAGAAGGGTCGCTGGGGCCATGCGATTGGCGGCATGGGCGCAATCACTGCGGCGATGCGGCGCGTCGCCGAAGCGCGCGGCGTCGAGATTACAACCGCTTCGCCCGTCGCCGAAGTGATTGTTGAGAACGGCCGCGCGGCGGGCGTCAGACTTGAAAACGGCGACACGATTCGTGCGCGATCGGTCGCAGCGAATGTCAATCCGAAACTGCTGTTGACCGGCCTCGTCACGGCAAACGACATCGGCGCCGAGGAACGCCGGCGCATGGAAAATTACGTCTGCGGGTCGGGCACCTTCCGCATGAATGTCGCGCTGAAGGAGTTGCCGCAATTTTCCTGCCTGCCTGTCGCAGGCGCGGGAGAGCATCACCGGTCTGGCGTCATCATCGGGCCGACGGTCGACTATCTCGACAAATCCTACCTCGACGCGCGTCAATATGGGTGGAGCCGCGCCCCGGTCGTTGAAATGCTGATACCGTCGACGATGGATGACAGCCTTGCGCCGGAGGGCGCGCATGTCGCGAGCCTTTTCTGCCAGCAATTCGCGCCGACGCTTCCGGATGGACGAAGCTGGGACGACGCGCGCGAGGAAGCCGCCGCGCTCATCATCGACACGGTGACGAAATACGCGCCGAACTTCCGGGAAAGCATCATCGCGAGCCAGCTCCATTCGCCGCTCGATCTTGAACGGAAATTCGGCCTTGTCGCGGGCGACATCATGCATGGCCGCCTGTCGCTGGATCAGATGTTTTCAACGCGTCCGCAGCCGGGCTTTGCGGATTACCGAATGCCTGTCGACGGCCTTTATCTTTGCGGCTCCGGCGCGCATCCGGGCGGCGGCGTCACTGGCGCGCCGGGCCATAACGCCGCGAAAGCAATCATCGCCGATTTCCGCGCGCGCAAGATTCCCTGAAGTCGCAGGATCATCATCCGATGTCAGTTTGATGATCCGCCCTATAGGCGGCTCTGAAAATCCCTACTAGAATTCGGCGCCGCGCCTTCACGAATGACGGGCGGATGATTGCGCGATGTGATCCTGAACGCGGGGATAGAACATGCGGAAACTGATCTCCTACCTCTTCATATCAATCGACGGCGTCGTCGAGGCGCCGAACGCCTTCCTCCGCGAAGATCTGTATCAGGATCTCGCGCCGTTCGATGAAACTATCGCCGAGCAGGACGCTGTTCTGTTAGGCCGAAAAACATATGAGGAATGGTCGGCGTTCTGGCCCGGGTCGGAAATCGAACCATTCGCGACATTCATCAACAACACGCCGAAATATGTGGTCTCAAAATCGCTGGCTACGCTTGACTGGCCGCATTCACACTTACTCGGCGGCGATATTTCCGATGAGATTGCCGCACTCAAACGGAAACCGGGCAAGGCGATCGGGGTGCATGGAAGCATCAGCCTCGTGCAATCGCTTTTGACGGCGGGGCTGATTGACGAGTTGAAAGTCATCGTATGCCCGGCGATCGCGGGTAAGGGATGCCGTCTTTTCTCGCGGGAAGGCGATCCGATCCAGCTCGATCTGAAATCGGCCCTGACAACGCCGGGCGGGCTGCAGTTCCTGGCTTTGCGGCCCCGCGCTTGATTGTCTCGCGGCCGGCCTAGAACCAGTAGGATTTGCTGAGCCGCTGGATGAAGAGCGGCATGGAGGACGGACGCATCTCGACCGACCAGTCGAGGCTTGAATTCAACGTCGCCCGCGCCGATTGCTCTTCGATCGCGTAGCCCTCGCATTCGATTCGCACCCAGAGCGTCGCGTCGGTCGAGCGCGCAGGCACGCCGGCGCGAACGACGACGCTGTCGCCGCGGATGACGACGTCTCCGCCCGCCGTCCGGAAAAGGTTGAAGGTTTCGTTCGTATCGGCGTTATGTAGGCGCCCGCGCAAGGCGCCGCGCCGGATCATCGCGCCGATATCCGACGGCACGCCGCCCGGGAACATGATGTTCAGTTCAACGACATAACGCGCCGCGCGCGCGTCCTGCACTTCAATGACACGCGCTTCTTCCGGCTTGAACGATGCGACGACGATGCCGTCTTCAACAAGCGCTTCGCGATTGACCGCGACAGGATCGAGATCTGGAAGCATCGGCCCGGTCGGCTGCAATCCGCCGGCGAGATCCGCCGGCACCGCCGTCATGATGACCGCGAGCAAGCCGAATCCTTGAGCAAAGGCGCCCTGGCGCGTGATCGGCTGGAAATAAAAAATCGACAGGCCGCCCGCAGCGATGAGGCCGAGCACGACCATCCACAGCGGCACTTGCCCTAAACCGAGAATTTCCCCGAGCGTCGCCGCCCACTGGTTGATCGTATAGAGCGAGGACGCCTCACCCTTTTGCTGATAGTCCGTGACAAGCGCCGCAACGATGCCCGCCGCGCCGGCGAGCCCCATTCCCGCAATGTCCATAATGCCGAATTCGCCCGGCGACTTGATGCCGCGTTTCGCCCCGTAAGCCATCACGATCCCCTACCAAACTGCTGACCCCAGCGCCGGCATCTTACCCCCGATGGGGCGCGCGTCAAAATAACATCAGAATGAAAATACCCGCCGCTGAAAAGCCGGTCAGGCCTTTCGCGGGCGCGTGCGGCCGAAATCGACGCCGAAGAGATGCTCAAGGCTCGTCCGGGGAAGCCCGCCCTTGAGGTAATCGTACGGCGTCACATTCACAGCCTTGATGATGACGCGCTCGATCTGCAGCCCATCGCCGTCCTCCCGCGAGGTAATGTCTAGGTCGATGACATTGACGCAGCACAAGTCCTGCTCGAACGCGCTGACGGTCTTGAGCCCGCCGCCGCATGCCCAGCCGAGAATGATGCGGTTGACGCCTTCATGCGCGACGATCAGCGCCTGCCGCCAGGACGACGCATCGATCAGGCCCTCCATCCCGGCGACGATCCGCGCCTCGGCATCCGCAAAGGTCTCTCCGTCGGGCAGGAAACTGGCGCCGGGCTGGTGGGCGTCATCGAAGCTGAAGGCGAGCATGGCGGCGAGCTCCTCCCGGCTTCCAACGACCACCCAGCCGCTTTTCAGCTCTTCAAGCAGCGGCTCTGCGCTGGCCGCGAGCGGCCGGCCTTCAAGCACGATCGCCGCCGTTTCCCGCGTTCTCGGCAGCCCCGAGTGGACCGCAATGTCGAATTCGACGCCGGCGAGCGCATCGCGCGCCGCTTGCGCCTGCCCGCGCCCTTCATCTGTCAGGGGCACTGAGCGGGGGTCGGTTATTTCCGGCGCGAAATAATCGACATGGCCGTGACGCATCAGATAGATGCGGCGGCGTCCCGTTCCGTCCATGGCGTGCCCCAGTTGCGGCCGCGGACCGCTTATCGGCTTTTTCCGGACCTCGCCACCCGCCGCCGTTGAAATAGCTGCGCTGAATTCACCCTGATGAAATCGCCGGGCCATGCTCGCCTTGACGGATGCGGGGTGATATCGTCACAAATCAATGGGGATTGGTGTGACGAGGGGTCATCCAGGGGCATGAAGTTGCGTCCGCCGCCGATGTTTGCGTGCGCTTTTCTGGCGCTTGCCGCGGCTTATGCTGCGGGATTTTACGCGACCGTATGGACCGACCCGGAAGCTGCGGAGAGCCGCTTCGACGCCCTGCGCAAGGGCGGTTACCCCGGAATGGCCGAAGGTTACGGCCGGCGCGTCATCGCGCTGCGGCGCGAAGAAGGCGTCACCGATGAAACGCTCGCGCCCTTCAAGACGAAAGTCGCTGCGACCGCTTTCGACGCACGCCGCTATCGTCAGAGCGCCGCGCTCTATGAAGAGGCGCTCGGCTCCGACTGGGCCGCCGGTCTCAGCGAAGTCGAACGCGCGATCCTTGACGACAAGCTTGCGCGCGCGCGCATCATCGATCGCGACATCGCGCGCGCCGTTTCGATTTACACGGAATTTCTCGAGCTCTCCGGCGATGCGGCGTCCCGTACGGAAGAAGACGGCGACCATTCGATGGAGTCGTTCTATGCGAAGCTGATCGCGTCTTCCGGCATTCTTTTCACGGAAGCGCTGAAGCCGACCGGCAATCCGGAATATTTTTCAGGCGGACGGGAAACGAAACTCGCCGCCGCGCGCGACATGACGAAAGTCGGCGCATTCTTCGCGCTCAGGAACGAAGGCCTTTACGCGTCTGCCGGCCTGCTTTCCTCAGCGCTCGCGATCCGCAAGGAGATACTCGGCGCCGATCATCCAGATACGGTGCAGATCGCGCTCGTTCTCGGCCCCGTTTATGAGAGAATGGGGCGCCTTGAAGACGCCGAACACCTATATCTCGACGCCTTTCATGCGCAGGAAAAGGCGAAAGGCGCGAACAGCCCTGAACTCAGTCTTTATATCAAACTTCTCGCCGGCGTTTATGAAGAACAGGGACGCGCGACGGAAGCGCAGGCGTTGAACGAACACATGCGCTCGCTCTTCCGCGACGCATTCGGCTCCCAGCGTTACGCCGCCAATCGCGTCCGCGACCGGCGTCTCGATATCGACCGCCCGGTTTCGCAGCAGTTTCCGCTGAAAGCCTCCTATGCGCCCGGCGATCTGGTGCGCGCGGTCGACTACATCATCCCGCTGTCGAAAAACGCCGATCTTGAAGAGATGACGATCCGCCTTGCAGCGGACCCGGAAGAAGACCCGCGCGAAGCGAACCTGCCTGTGCGCCTTGCGCAACTTATTTCGCTCTGCCGCGATGAATCAGGCGAACGGATTTCGCTGCGCTCGGGATACCGCGCCTATACGACCCAGCGCGATCTTTACGCGCGTATCGGCGCCAAGGGCACGGTGACGCCGCCTGGCATGTCGGAACACCAGACCGGCCTCGCCGCAGATATCGACGTCGACGGCCGCCTGATGCGCCAGAGCGACAAGACCTATCAATGCTTTGAGGAAAACGCGTTCCGCTTCGGCTTCATCCTCTCTTATCCACCTGGCAACAATTACCTTCCGGGCGCCGACAGCTATGAACCCTGGCACTGGCGTTATGTCGGCATCCGCACCGCCCAGCTCTATCGGGAGGCGGGACCAATCGACAAACCGCAGGAATTTCTCGCGGCCCTTCCCTGCTACCAGCAACAGGCGATGACGTCCGCGTTCACGCCGGCCGGCGAAACCGACATCTGCCTTGAAGAACCAAAGATAGTCGCCGCCTCGACAAGCGCGCCGGCGCCGGAAACCATCAAAGCGCCAGATGAGAACGCTGCGGCCCGCAAATTGAATAATGCGCGCGGAGGCGGCCGGCCTTAAACGGAAATGTCCCTTATCCGGTCGGCCCGGGAAGGCTCGAGCGGATGATTAACCTTGACGGCGTCACTTCGAAGGCGGTCGTCGCATGGCTCTCTTGCGGCCATGATATCGGCGCGCGCGTTTCAGATGCGGCCAAGGCGGCGCGTTATCTTCTCGTGGAAGCGCCCGATATCGCCGCGCATGGACGCTTCGACGTCGCCGTCGTCGATCTAAGAGGCGCCGAACAATCCCGGCAGACCTGTAATGAACTCCTTACGACGGCGCGGCGCCTCGCGCCTGTCGCCGGCGTCATCATTCTTGTTTCGACAGAGGCCGACGAAAAAACGCGAGCGACATTGCGCCGGCGCGGCGACCTCTGCTTTGTCGATCGCGATGCGACGCCGGCGGTCGCCTATATTCGCGAACGGCTTCGGCTTTACGGACTCGTCGATGAAATGGGCGAGCGGCTGAAAAGCATCGTCGCCGACGGCCGAACGGCGTCTTTTTTCTCACTGCAACATGAAAAACCGCATCTGTCCGTTCTTGTCGCCGGCGCGCCCTCGCCGCTGACCTTGAGCGCCTGCAACGCGGTTCGAAAAACGGCGGCGCAGGCGACATGCGTCTTCACGGCTGGACAAGTCATGCGGGCGCTCGACCACAGCGGGTTCGACGGCGCCGTCTTTCTGCCGGAAACGGAAGGCGACCTTCTCTTCGCGCTCGCCCGCGCGCTGAGACGCCACCGCGACTACCGCAATATTCCTGTCATTCTCGCTTCCGCTGATCAGGATTTGCTTGATCGGTTCGTCATCCGCGACGGTTTTGACACAATACAGGCCGATCACATTGACGCCGATCTTTCAAAACGGCTCGGCCTTGCGGCGCGGCGCGCGCGCACCGCATCGGCGGTTCGCAATTTCCTCCGGTCGAACGACGGCCTCGCCGGCGGAAAAGACGGCGCGGCGAGTGCGCGCTTTTTCGCCCAGCACGCGACGCGGTTGTTCCGCCGCGCCGACGAAACCGGCGAAGCGATTTCCTTCGCAGCATATTCGCTGTCCGCCCGTGAGGCGGAAAGCGGCGCGATCGTCGAAGCGATCCGGACCGCATCGCGCATTCTTCGCGCGGAAGACCTCATCGCGCGCCTTTCGCCCGCCACATTCGCCGTTCTCCTGCGCGGCGTTCGCGAACATGACGCGCGACGCATCGCTGAGCGCCTTGAAGGCGTGATCAGCGGGTCCCTGCCCCGCGCGACGACCGCAAACGCAGAGCGAACTTCCGCCGCAGTGCAGCGTCATCCGGGCGAAGATGTCGAGGAAACGATCGCCGCTCTCTTTCGCGCCCTCAAACGAATTGAACGAACAGGCGCATTCGCCGGTTGATCGCTCTTAAAATGCTGATCGCAGCCTGCCTGAGGTCAGGGCGAAAATCATCCTGCGGGACGCGTTCGGCCAGATCGACCGAGACTGGCGAGCGCTTGCTCCCGACCGGTCACCGACAAGCGCCATCCAGCCTCATCACGTCATCGCCTGGGCGCGTGCATTGCGGCGTCTGCAGTGATATTAACCTATGCGGTCGGACAGCGAGCGTCGGGAG
>JAGRED010000058.1 GCA_020446725.1 Parvularculaceae bacterium
CTGATGGAGACGCTGAAGCAGCGTCTTGAAGAACAGAAGAAGCGTCACGAAGGCGGATCGAAATGGATCGGCACGGGCGGCACGTCGCCATTCGGGTCCGGCGGCTACAATCCCGAAGGCGTGCGGATCGGCAACGAAGGCCAGCGACACGGCCGCGCCGTCAAGGTCTGGGAAAAGCGGGAATATAAAAATCTCGACGATCAGGTCGAGCTTGGCACGCGCAACATCAAGATCGCGCTGAGACGATTGCGGCGCTTCGCCCGGAAAGGCGCGCCCGATGAGTTCGACCTTGACGGAACCATCGACGCGACCGCGCGCGCCGGCTATCTCGACATCAAGATGCGGCCTGAACGGCGCAACACAATCAAGGTTCTTCTCTTTTTCGACGTCGGCGGATCAATGGATCCGTTCGTTCGGCTTTGCGAGGAACTGTTCTCGGCCGCGCGCAGCGAATTCAAGCATATGGAATACTTTTATTTCCATAACTGTCTTTACGACTTCGTCTGGAAGGACAACAAGCGGCGCTGGGCGGACAAGACGCCGACATGGGACGTGCTGCACCGGTTTCCGCACGACTACAAAGTGATTTTCATAGGCGACGCGTCGATGAGCCCTTATGAGATCACCGTGCCGGGAGGATCGGTCGAATATTTCAATGACGAGCCGGGCGCGGTCTGGATGGAACGCGTGACGCGCATCTATGAAAGCGCGATCTGGTTGAACCCCATTCCGGAAAAGCAGTGGGATTATTCCGGTTCGATCAGGATGGTTCGCGATCTGATGAGCGAACGGATGTATCCGCTTACACTGTCCGGCATCGACGCCGCGATGACGGAACTTCGGCGCTGACGTTCAGTCGGCCGGCGCGGCGCTTCAAAACATTATGCGGTCAGCCTTTGCGATCCCGTGTCGCGCGCGCGAAGGCGATCGCCTCGGCCGCCGCCTCCGCAATCTCGCCGGCGATGCCTGACCTTGCGCCAGCGTCGGTTTTCTCGGCCGTTTCCGCGAGGTCGCCGAGCTTCCAGGCGCCGACGCCGCGCGAGGCGCCTTTCAGCTTGTGGGCGGCGGAATGCCACGCCTCATCATCCGGCAGCTGACTGAGCGCGCCGGAGAGTTGTTCCGCCTGCTCAATGAAAATCGTCATGATCTCATCAAGCAGGGCGCTATCGCCCGCGATGTATTGATTGAGGTGGTCGAGATCGATCGGCTCAGTCATGCGGCAAAAAACAGCGTTGCGTCGTCAGCCTGTAGAATAGACTGAAATCGCTGAGCATTTTCTTAAAATTTTAACAGCCGTGATTAACAGCTCGTTAGGGCTGTTTCAGCCTGCGAGCCTATCCAGCGCCTAGTTCGGCTGCTCCGTTGACGAATCATCAGCGGCGGCTTCCTCCGCAGGCGCATCGTCAGCGGAAAGAACATCATCGCCTTCGATCGCCGCCTCTGGATCGGCAAGAACGTCCTCGACGACGTCGCCCGCTTCATCAATGACGTCCGCCGTGGCGTCCAGCGCCTCGTCCGTCGCATCCATTGCGGCGTCCGCTGCGCCCTCGACGGCGTCGCCGGCCAAAGGCGCGGCGTCCTCGATCGCCTCGCCGGTCGATTCAATCGCATCCTGCGTCGCGGCGCCGACATCGCCGGGTTTCGCGCCGGTCAAGCGCATCAGGCCGATAATGACCGCAAGCGCGACCACAATGATCAGGAGAATTCTCAACATCGCATCCCTCTTAACGTTGATGGCGTTTCGCGCGTTCAAAGGCCGGTCAGCGCGCGCCATCTTTACAGGATTGCGACCCGGGGGGGCAATCTTGCCGGCCGGACGTCTGAAGGTGCACGTATTGCGCCTTGCGAGGATCGGTCGACGGCCGCTATCGATAGGCGAAATAAAGGATTGCACGGATGGTTTACGGCGTTTTCATCGGAAAGGGCGACGCGCCCCAGTTTCTCGCGCTCAAATATGCGAACCGGCACGGGCTTATTTCCGGCGCAACGGGAACCGGGAAAACGGTGACGCTGCAGATCCTGGCGGAAGGATTTTCAAAAGCGGGCGTGCCGGTCTTCGCCGCAGACGTCAAAGGCGATCTCGCGGGCCTCGCCGCAGCGGGCGAGATGAAAGACTTCCTCCTCGAAAGGGCGAAGAAGATCGGCTTCGACGACTATGGGCCGGAAGCCTTTCCGGTCGCCTTCTGGGACCTCTTCGGCAAACAGGGTCATCCGATCCGCGCGACGATCACCGAGATGGGGCCGCTGCTGTTATCGCGCCTCCTTGAGCTCAACGACACGCAGGAAGGCGTGCTGACGCTCGCCTTTCGCGTCGCGGATGACGAGAAGCTCGCGCTCCTTGATTTGAAAGACCTTCGCGCGCTTCTTGCGAACATCGCCGAGCGCGCAAGCGAGTTGACGGTGCAATACGGCAATGTCGCGAAAACAACGGTCGGTTCGATCCAGCGGCGTTTGCTCGCGCTGGAAGAACAGGGCGCTGATCTTTTCTTCGGCGAGCCGGCGCTCGATCTCAAAGACTTTTTGCGCACTGACGACAGCGGCCAAGGCTACATCAACATCCTCGCCGCAGACCGGCTCATGCAAACGCCGAAACTCTATGCGACGTTTCTGTTATGGCTGCTGTCGGAGCTGTTCGAAGAGCTGCCCGAAGTCGGCGATGCGGAAAAGCCAAAGCTCGTTTTCTTCTTCGACGAGGCCCACCTACTGTTTGACGATGCGCCGAAAGCGCTTGTCGACAAGATCGAACAGGTCGTCCGCCTGATCCGGTCGAAAGGCGTCGGCGTCTATTTCGTCACGCAAAACCCGCAGGACGTTCCGGACGATGTTTCCAGCCAGCTCGGCGCGCGCATCCAGCATGCGCTGCGCGCCTTTACGCCGAAGGAACAGAAAGTCATCAAGACGGCGGCGGAAATGTTCCGGCCGAACCCCGCCTTCTCGACACTCGAAGCCATCACCCTGCGCGGCGTCGGCGAGGCGCTGGTGTCGACGCTGGAA
>JAGRED010000059.1 GCA_020446725.1 Parvularculaceae bacterium
AACGCAGCGCGCTAAAGGGACTCTTCGAGAAAGCGGGCGATCCGCGCTGATGACGGGCGCCCCGCGACGCCAAGGCCCGGATCATAGCCGACGATCAGAGACTTTCGCTGAAACAGAAGGCCCGGCGGCCGTTCAATTCGAAAGATGACGCGGTCGAGCCGCGTTGCGATCACCCGCGCGCCGGTCGGATCATCGGCGACAGCGTCAATACCCTTCGCCGCGCGGACAATCGCATCGGCGAGAACGGCTTCATTCGCATCGGCGCGGGCCGCCATTGAAGCCCGGCCCGCCACGGGCGCAGTCCTTACGGGCGCTGCGGCCGACTCCGATGCAGCCATCACAGGCGCTGTCCGGGTTTCGTCGGAAAGGGCGTCAGCCGAGCGCGCGCTTTCCGCGGCGAAAGCGAGCGCCTTCGGCGCGGCGATTTCGAACACAATCGGCGCGCCGACCTTGGCGCTGATCATCGCCGTCGCGCGCTGTGCGCGCAGGCGCGCCGTCTCTATCCCTGCGGGATCAAGCACGAGCGGCGGATCCTCGCCGAAAGATTTCGACGCCGCCTGACCGCGCGCCTCGCCCGGCCAATAGACAGTCACGCCGCCGTAAGCGGCGACGCGGACGAGCGTCTGCCCCTCGGCGTTGCGCCATGCGACATCGCCGCGCGACACGCGGGTCGCTTCCAGTAGATGAATCTCTTCAGCGGGACTGGTCGCATCGATCGCGCAGTCGATATGCGGATCATTATCGCTGCAGAGAAATTTGAGCCGACCTTCGCGTTCATCCGACTGGAAGAGGAAAACGCGATCGTCCGTCGCGACGACGAACCGCTCGACGGCGCCGATCGAGCGCGCGCGCTCGGCGGCGGGTTTGCGCTTGCCGACAAGCGCGGAAAAGGGGTCGGCGCGAAGCGAGGACGGCGCGACGTCCTGAGCCGCGGCGGTCGCCGTGACGGCGAACGCGGCCGCCGCCAGCGCTGTTATCAGTCGAAAGGCCAATTGCGCCCCGTTCGCTCCGGGTCCGCTATTCGCCGGAGCGGCTCTCTTGTCACCCATTTTTGGGGCGAAATCCGGGCGGGGCCAAGGTTTCCAGGCGCCCGCCGACGGAAAAATCGCGTCTCAGGCGGCGATATACTGGCCGCCATTGGCGGTGAGGACCGCGCCGGTGAGGAATCCCGCCTTATCGTCGGCGAGGAAAGCGACGCAGCGGGCGATCTCATCAGCCCCGCCGAGGCGTCCGACCGGGATCTGGGCGATGATCTTCTGCAGGACCGCTTCATCGACCGCGGCGACCATTTCGGTCGCGATGTAGCCGGGCGCGATTGCGTTAACCGTAACGCCCTTGAACGCGCCTTCCTGCGCCAGCGCGCGCGTGAAGCCGATCATCCCCGCCTTGGCGGCGGAATAATTCGTCTGTCCCGCCTGCCCCTTCTGGCCGTTGATCGAGCTGATGTTGACGATGCGCCCGAAGCCGCGCTCGCGCATGCCAGGAAACACCTGATGCGTCATGTTGAAGACGCTGTCCAAATCGGCGCGCATGACCTCGCGCCATTGCTCAGGCTTCATCTTGTGAAAAAAGCCGTCGCGCGTGATGCCGGCATTGTTGACGAGAATATCCGTCGGGCCTTGCGTCTTCTCGATTTCGGCGACGCCCGCCCTACAGGCTTCGTAATCGCCGACATCCCACTTGAAAACATTGATGCCGGTTTCTTCCTTGAATTTTTTCGCCGCCTCGTCATTGCCCGCGTAAGTCGCCGCGACCGTGCAGCCGGCTTCCTTCAGCGCCAGTGAAATCGCGCAGCCGATGCCGCGCGTTCCACCGGTGACAATCGCTTTTCTGTTGGACATTTCGATCTCCCACTTTTCCACGCTTGCGGCTTACGCCGTCATGTCTTTTTTTGTTTGCGTCCCGCCGGCGACTAAAGTCCTTCCACGCACATGGCGATGCCCATGCCGCCGCCGATGCAAAGCGTCGCCAGACCCTTTTTGGCGCCTGAACGCTGCATTTCATAGACGAGCGTCGTCAAAATGCGCGCGCCGGACGCGCCGATCGGATGGCCGATGGCGATGGCGCCGCCATTCACATTGACCTTCGCGGGGTCCCAGCCGAGTTCCTTGCCGACCGCGAGCGCCTGCGCGGCGAAAGCTTCATTCGCCTCGACAAGATCGAGATCGCCGAGCGACCAGCCCGCCTTTTCAAGCGCAAGACGCGACGCCGGCGCCGGCCCGATGCCCATGATCGAGGGATCGACGCCGCAATGCGCCGCAGACGCGATGCGCACGAGCGGCGTCACGCCGCGCTTTTGCGCTTCCTTTTCCGACATCACGACAAGCGCCGCCGCGCCGTCATTGATGCCGGACGCGTTCGCCGCCGTCACCGTGCCGTCTTTGGCGAAGGCGGGACGCAGGCCGGCGATCGATTCTTTCGTGACGCCGTCGCGAATATATTCATCGGCGTCGAAAACGATGTCGCCCTTGCGCGTCTTGATGACGACCGGCGTTATTTCGTCCTTGAACTTGCCCGCTTTTCTCGCCGCTTCCGCCTTGTTCTGGCTCGCCGCCGCGAACGTATCCTGTTCATCGCGGCTGATCTGGTATTTCTGCGCCAGATTCTCCGCCGTCTGGCCCATATGATAATTGTTGAAGACGTCCCAGAGCCCGTCTTTGATCATCGTGTCGATCTGGGCGACGTCGCCCATTTTCGTCCCGGAGCGCAGGAAGGTCGCATGCTGGGAAAGCGACATGTTTTCCTGCCCGCCGGCGACGACGATCGCATTATCGCCCGCCCGGATCGACTGCGCCGCCATCGCGACGGCCCTAAGGCCTGATCCGCAAACCTGGTTGATGGTCATCGCCGGACGCTCTTTGGGAACGCCGGCGCCCATCGAGGCCTGACGCGCGGTGTTCTGTCCCTGGCCGGCCGCCAGCACGTGGCCCATCACAACCTCGCCGACGTCATCGCCGGCGACGCCGGCGCGTTCCAGCGCAGCCTTGATCGCAATCGAACCGAGCGCCGCGGCGGACGTTGTCGAAAGGCCGCCGCCGAATGAACCAACGCCCGTGCGGGCCGCCGATGCGATAACTACGCCTGTCATGAAACCTCCTTGAAATGACCGAAGAGCCCGCCCCGCCTACGCACAACGCCTAAGGGGCGCGGGATTGGCGGGGTGGACGGGATAGCCCGTCCCTAATTTCATGCTATAGCAGGATTAGCAAGCGCACAAAAATGCTGCGGCGCAACGCGAAAATGCAAGCTGCGCAAAAAACGGGAGGCTCGCAGATGAGCGATACGGAAGAAGCCGTCGGCAAGGCCGGCAAGAAGGGACGCAACCCCGATGAGCCGGTGGTCATAAAAAAATACGCCAACCGGCGGCTCTACAACACGGCGACCAGCTCATACGTGACGCTCGACTACCTCGCCGAGATGGTGAAAAGCGGTCAGGATTTTGTCGTCTACGACGCCAAGACCAATGAAGACATCACCCATTCCGTCCTGACGCAGATCATTTTCGAGGAAGAGAACAAGGGGCAGAACCTGCTGCCGATCCAGTTCCTGCGCCAACTCATCAAATTCTACGGCGACAATCTGCAGGCCTTCGTGCCGTCCTATCTTGAAATGAGCATGGACGCCTTCGCCAGCAATCAGGAAAAGCTGCGCTCGCGCATGCGGGAAACATTTGGCGCGACGCCCGGCTACCAGATGTTTGAGGAGATGGCGCGCCAGAATATGGCGCTCTTTGATCAGGCGATGAAGATGTTCACGCCGATGGGCGGTTTCTATCAGCAGCCCCAGCAGCGCGGCGCGGCGCATGGCGAGGAGGGCGGCGCGGAGATCGTCAAGCTGCGCGAGGAGCTGGCTGACCTGAAGCGCCAGCTCGCCAAGCTCGACAAGGAACGCTGAGGAAAAGCGTCAGGCGCTGGCGCGCGTTTGCGTCGGCGCCGCGAGGTCGGGCGCGCCGTCGGGCAGCCACGCCGGATTGGTTTCCGGCTTGCCGATCAAAAAGCCCTGCAGGAAATCGACGCCGAGCCCTTTGAGAAGCATGGCGTCGGCCTGATTGTCGACCCATTCGGCGACCGTCTTCATGCCGAAATTGCGCGCGAGGTCGAGCAGCGTCCTGACGAAAAGCTGGTTCTCGCGCGAGGCGGAAACGCCGGTCACGAACGATCCGTCGATTTTCAGGATGTCGATGTCGAGCGCTTTCAGATTGCGGAATGACGTGTAGCCGGCGCCGAAATCGTCGATCCCGAAAGAGGCGCCGATCTTCTTGAGCTCCGATACGAATTCGATGGACGCGTCGACGGCGTCGATGACCTGCGTCTCGGTGAGCTCGACGGTGAACCGCCTGGCGAGATTGGCGTTCGCGCGCATGACGGAAAGATAGCCTTCCGCCCAAACGGGGTCCTTCACCGTCTCCATCGAAACGTTGACGTTGAGCTTGACGTTGGGGCACGCGGCGAGCGTGTTCACCGCAAGTTCGAGCACGCGCCGGTCAAGAAGATGCACGAGGCCGAGACGCTCCGCCGCCGGAATGAATTCCGGGGCCGGCACTTCGCGGCCGTCTTCGGCGCGCATGCGGATAAGGCATTCGAACTTCATCGGCGACTCGCCGAGATCGGCGACAATCGGCTGGAAGGCGAGACGCACGCGACGCTCATTGAGCGCCGTCAGAATGACGTCTGACATGTGCGAATTGCGGCGGCGCATGGTGACGACGTCGGTTTTCTCGCTGAAGGAAGACCAGCTTGACCGGCCGAGACGCTTGGCCTGATCGAGCGCGGCTTCCGCGCGCGCCATTGCGACATGGGCGCTGTCGGCGTCGCGAGGCGCTTCAACGGCGCCGATCGAGATCGAGGCCGCAACGGAGCCCTTCTTGGTTTCAACGACGCGCTCGCGAATGCCGTTCATCAGCGCGACGCTGATCTCGCGGACGCGCTCTGAATCGGCGCGGCGAATGAAAATTCCAAATTTCGTTCCGGCGACGCGGCCGATCAGCTCTTCTCCCGTGAGAAGTTCCGCGATGCGCCGCGAACATTCGATGATCACTTCATCGGCGACGTCAAAGCCGAAATCGGCGTTGATCGCGCCGACATCGTCGATGCCGACGAGAAGATAGGCGCCGGAAAGATTCGCGTGTTTGAGATCGACGAGTTCCTGGTCGAGGCGCGCGCGCATCTGCGCGCGGTTCATGACGCCGGTCAGCTCATCATTCTCCGCGAGCCAGGCGAGATGCGCGTCGCGCAGCTTCTGCGATTCGACTGAACGGATGACGCCGATAAGGCGACGAGCATCGCCCTCGCCGAGCCATCCGCCGCGTTCCTCGACCCAGTGCGTTTCGCCGGCGCGGCGTGAAAGCTGGTATTCGCAAGCGTAGCTTTGCGCGCCGCCGTCGAAGGCGGCCTCGCGCCCGGAAACGTCGCCGCCGACAACCCGCTGCGCAAACTCAGTACGGCTGAGCGCGGACACGGCGAGATCGGACCCGAGCAGGCGCGCGGCCGCCGCCGGATCTGACCAGGAGAGAACCCCCTTGCCGGGATCATATTCAAAAAGCGCCTGCAACGACGCCTCGCCGCCGCCTATGGGCGAGCGCCCGACAGAATGCGCGCTTGTCGATGGATCTTGCCGCCAGGACAATGCCGTCTCGTTTCCCTTGCGAAAGGCCCGTCGCCCGGACGGGGCCTGCATCCGCTGTTGAAACGCCATCTAACGGGCAAGCCGTAAATAAAATTAAAACGCAACCTAACCGGCGGCAGGCGACTTGCGTTGCCGGCGGTTATGAGCGCCACGCCCCTTCCGCCAGTTCCGGTACCGCTTCGGGTCACGCTGCCCGGCGCGCCTTCGATATCGCGCGGTATACGGGGCGTTGATGCGGTCCCGACAGGAATGCGCTGGCGCCAAAGCGGCGCATGGCTGTCCCGAAATGAGGCGGCTGCAGCCTACGCGACAGCGCGCAGACTGAAGATTTGCGTTGAAGGCGTTTCAGTCGACATGAAAGCCTGAAACGTCCGGTCCTAGTGCTTCTGTAGATCCGTCACCGCGAGATCGCGGCGCGCCGTCACCGTCGTCACGACAAGTCCCGCCATCGGATCGAGGAAGGTCATCGTCAGGAAGATGAAATAGACGGAATTGCCGAAACCAGGCGCCAGGATGAACAGGAGAAGCGCGACGACGAAGAGCAGGAACGACAGGAGGTGATTGGTGATCGACGCCGTCCCCGCCTTGGTCGCCCTGACAAGTTCAACGAAGAGAAGACCCATGCTGCCCGCCAGGAACAGCGTGCCCCAGGTGACGCGCCAGACGTCGCCCGAATACATCGGCAGGCTGACGACGACGATATCGTGCCAGGCGGTGCCTGCGCCGCCGCCCATGCCGGTAACGGTCAGCACCGTGTAGATGACGAGGCTGATCGTCAGCAGCGGAAAAATCTGTAAAGCCATGTCAACCGAACTCCCTCAACACGGCCCCCCGGGCCGACGGTTAATCATATCGTATCATAGTCGCCGCCGGGCTCTAGCTCTGAAATCGTCGCGGGGGTGCGGGCGCGGGCTTTCAGCCACACCACGCCGAGAAGATCGCGGAACGAAGCCCTGAGACGCCCCCAATTGGTGTATTTCGACTGGCCATGCGCGCGCGGCCGGTGGCCAACCGGCTGAAATTCGACCTCATACCCTTCGCGCCGCATCAGCGCCGGCAGATAGCGATGGATGTGGTCAAAATAGGGGAGCCGCAAAAACGCCTCCCGATAGAAGGCTTTGAGGCCGCAGCCCGTATCGGCGGCGCCGTCGTCGAGAATCCCGCGCCGGATGGCGTTGGCAAGG